>NZ_JBNBPL010000016.1:0-122953 GCF_059412425.1 Pantoea sp. CFCC18177 | reverse complement strand
TGTTCACTCGTGAGACTTGATATTTTTTACGTCCGGAGACGTTGATATCAATCCTGCGAGTGCCCACACAGATTGTCTGATAAATTGTTAAAGAGCGGTGCCGCGATTTCTCTAGCGGCGCGGGATGCGTATATTACGCTTTCCGCATTCTCAGTCAAGCATTTATTTTTGCTTTTCTGAAGGTTGCCTTGAAGACCACCTCCTGAACACATCACTTCGTAAACCGTTGTTCCGTGTCAGTGGAGGCGCAGTATAGGGATTTCTTTTGGGCTGACAAGCGCTAAATGCAAATTAAATTCTGAGTGTTGTTTTTTTCATCGAAACCCCACTAAATCGCCAGTTTTTCCAGCAGCGGGAAGCCATAACGCTGTAAAACCGGTGATAATTGCATCACCTCATCATCCATGCGCGTACAGAACGCCATATTCTGGCCAGAAGAAACCGCATGCGGTGCTTCATGCTCAAGTAGCCATACGGTTCGGCGCGCAATTGCCGCTCCTGAATCCACTAATCGCGTGCCTTCTGGTAACACCATTTGTAGTTCATCACGTAATAGAGGGAAGTGGGTGCATCCCAAAACCACCGTGTCAGGCGGTTCTTTCATTCGTAGCCAAGGTTGTACAGCGCGGCGCACATCAGACAGTTCCACCTCTTCGCCATGCAGCTTGGCTTCTGCCAGTTCTACTAATTCCGCAGATCCCAGCATTTCGATTTTGCATTCACGTGCGAACTGCGCCACCAGCTCGTGGGTGTAGGGGCGTTTTACCGTGCCACGTGTTGCCAGCAGTCCTACAACACCATTACGTGTCAGGCGTGCAGCAGGTTTGATGGCCGGGACCACACCGACAACGGGAAATTCGAAGCGCTCTCGCAGTGCCGGTAAAGAAACGGTACTGGCGGAGTTACAGGCGATAATCACTAGTGCCAGCGGGAAGCGTTGGGTGATAGCGTGAACAACCGCAACGACACGATCGACAATAAAGTCTTCGCTTTTTTCGCCGTACGGGAAACCTTCATTATCGAAGGCGTACAAATAGTGAAGGTCTGGCAACAATTGCCGGACCTCATCATAGACGGAGAGCCCACCGACGCCGGAGTCAAACACCAGCACGGTGGGACGCAGATCAGAAGCTGTAGCTGGCGCTGAGGTAATACTCCGTTCCTGGAGTTTGATAGCCATACACTGTCTCGTAGTCTTTATCGAACAGGTTGGCAATTCTACCACGAACGGTGAGCTGTGATGTGACCGGATACGACACTGCAAGATCCCATAAACTTACTCCACCCAATTTTACGCGCTGCGCGGTGTAGGAGTGGTTATAGTCGGTGTCGTAACGGTCGCCCAGATAATGATAGGTAATGGACCAGTCAAAATCGTAGATCGTCCAGTCGAGTTGATATTTCACCTGCTGCTTAGCACGGCGTACCAGCTGTTGGTTGGTTTCAGCATTGCGCGCATCAACATAGTCATAAGAGATCTGATGACTCAATGGGCCAGTGTCGAAGGACGCTGTAGCTTCGACACCTTTGATACGCGCTTTGTTGATGTTGTAATAAACGTAAGTGCTTGGGTCGCTATCGATTAGATTGTCGATGTCATTACGATAACCCGATACACGCCAGTTGACTGGCCCGGTCAGACCTTCAAACCCACCTTCCCACTGCTTGCTTTTTTCTGGCTTCAGATCCGGGTTGCCATAAGTCTGGCTGTAAAGCTGCCCCAGGTTTGGCGATTTAAAGGCCGTACCATAAGAAGCAAACACACTGTAGCCGTCAACAAACGCCCATGAAGCGCTGCTCTGCCAGGTGTTGTGCCAGCCAAAAGCATTATTGTCATCACCACGTACGGCACCTTCCAGCGTGACACTACCAAACTGCTGCTGCGCGGTCGCATAAATACCGGTATTACGTTGCTCCTGACCTTCAATAGTGGAGTTAGTGCCGGGTTCAGAAGTTTGTTTCTGCCAGTCCACGCCTCCACTCACCGCTCCGTGCCCTACCTGAACGGTATTGCCCCACTGCAGGTTATATTGCTGCACATCATCTAATGACGCCGTCGCATCATATTTACCGAGCTGCGGGCTGTAGTTGTAGTCCTTGGTATGGCTGTAACTGGCAATTAACTGGGATGAATAGATGCCCTGATTGAAGCGCAAACCGGTATCCCAGGTTTGGCTGTAAAGCTGGCGAGTATCAACAAAGGTGTTGGGTTCAACGTAAGTCGGATAGCCGTCGTAAGCAGTACGATTATCGAAGCCATAGCCACGGACAAACCCGCTAAATTGATCGTTAAACTGATGCTCTAACGACCCATACAGCGTCTTACTCATAAAGCCGTCGCGGTCTTTCTGTGCCGGATCGCCGTAAACATCAGGCAGATTGGCCACCACATCATAGCCCTTGGTGTAAGTATAGTTACCTGCCATGGTCAGCTTAGTGGCATCGCCCAGCATTTGCTGCGTAGAACCGTCGTAGCTTTGGTAGCCTTTTGAACCCATCCCCGCGGTCAAGGTAGTACCCGGTTTATCACGACCGGTAATAATGTTAACCACGCCACCAATCGCATCAGAACCATACACCGCAGAACGTGCACCACGGATATATTCGATGCGTTGCACCAGCGACAACGGTATTTGGCTTAAATCAGATGAACCGGAAATACCTGCCTGATTAAGGCGAATGCCATCAATGAGCACCAGCACGTGGCTTGAATTTGTGCCACGGATGAACATTGAGCTGGATTGGCCAAGGCCACCGTTCTGCGCGATATCCACGCCAGGTAAGCGCCGCATAACATCAGTGAGGCTTTTAGCCTGCCAGCGATCAATCTCATCACGGGTGACAACGGTAGTGGGAGCCAGCACTGAAGACACCGGCTGGGCGAAACGGTTAGCGGTCACGATTTGCGTATCATCATCCTGAGCGTATCCATATGCAGCCCAGAGTGAAAGCGCCGTTGCACTGAAGGCAAACAGCGTGGTTTTGCTTTTATTCATTTTTGTAAGCATCCAAAAGACGAAGCAGGATGCCGCAGGCCCACGATCGATAGCACGCGATGATCGTAGTAGTTGCGACGTCACACCGGCAGGTCTTCGGGCTGAGAATCATAAATGGTGAAAAACTTCCCATCCCGTAGGACAGTGTTTATCGATGCGATCACCACGACATTCATTTACCGCTGCGCGTCAGCTCCAGATTTGCACTGGATTCCCTTTTAACTCAAGGAGGCCGGCTGTCGCAGTCTAAGGTTAAGAAGGCCTGAAAGCCATCTTCCTCTCACAGAACTGGACATCAGCAGGTGAATGCCTACAATCGCCCGGCAAGCAGGCTTATTACCAGGATTGAAGATGACACCCGAACAGCTCCCGATTGAACAATACGACGCGCAACTGGCAGAGAAAGTCAGCCGTTTACAGGCGATGATGGCGCCCTTTGCCGCGCCTGACGTGGAGGTGTTCCGCTCACCGGTCAGCCACTATCGCATGCGCGCAGAATTCCGCATCTGGCACGAGGGTGACGATCTCTATCACATCATCTTTGATCAAGAAACCAAGCAGCGCATTCGTGTGGATCAATTCCCTGCCGCCAGCGAACTGATCAACCAGCTGATGCCAAAACTGATCGAGGCGATCCGTGATAACCCGGCGCTGCGTTTTAAATTGTTCCAGATCGACTACCTGTCGACGATGAGCAATCAGATCGTGATTTCGCTGTTATACCACCGCAAGCTCGAAGCAGACTGGACCGAAGCCGCGACCGTACTGCGCGACACACTGCGCGCCGAAGGTATTGACTTACAGCTGATTGGACGCGCAACCAAGACCAAAATCTGCCTCGATCGCGACTACGTCGATGAATGCCTGCCGGTGGCAGGAAAAGAGATGATTTATCGCCAGGTAGAAAACAGCTTCACTCAGCCCAATGCGGCCATGAACATTCAGATGCTGGAGTGGGCGTTGGACGTCACCCAAGGTTCGCGTGGCGATCTGCTGGAACTGTATTGCGGAAACGGCAACTTCTCGCTGGCACTGGCGCGTAACTTCCGCCGCGTACTGGCGACGGAAATTGCCAAGCCATCAGTGGCCTCAGCGCAGTACAACATTGCGGCCAACCACATTGATAATGTGCAGATCATTCGTATGGCGGCGGAAGAGTTTACTCAGGCGATGAATGGCGTGCGCAGTTTTAACCGTTTAGAAGGCATCGATCTGACGAGTTATGAGTGCGAAACCATTTTTGTCGATCCACCACGCAGCGGGCTGGATGAGGAAACGGTGAAAATGGTGCAGGCCTATCCAAGCATCCTTTATATCTCCTGCAACCCACAAACGCTGTGCGATAACCTGGCAACGCTGGGTGAGACCCACGAGATTTCGCGCCTGGCACTGTTCGACCAGTTCCCTTACACCCATCATATGGAATGCGGTGTCTGGCTGACGCGCAAAGCGTAAAACAAAACGGGAACCCTGTGGTTCCCGTTGTTGTTTTTAGCTTTTATTCTTCGCGCGGCGGAAGCGAGTGGCAATCCAGAACACCAACGCCACCATCAGAATGGTCGGGATAAAGTTGGAGCCGATATCCGGATATTCAGCACGCACCAGCGCGCTATACACCAGAATGCCCAGCAGGAAAAACGCCGCAGCCAGTGAAGGCATACCGTCCGGCATGTTGCGGTTCAGATAACGTTGATGCAGGCACCAGGCCGCCAGGCCCAGAGCAATCAACGGGAAAATCGAAAAGGGTACAAAAGTACTAAACAGCACCGAAAAGGAGCCGTTGATCGCTAAACCGGTGATAAAAGCCAGTAACAACGTTCCTTTATCGCGAGGGTTTTGCTCAATCATTTCATTATCCTTATCACATTACTCTTCGGTTTTTTCCAGGGTGACCGCCAGACGTTCCTGCTCCCGGCGATACCAGTAATAAGCACCTTTGGCGATCATGCGTAATTGCAGCACCAGGCGATCTTCCAGCTTGCGACGCTGTTCGATATCCACATCCAACGCTTCAGCACCTGCACTAAACACGATGGTGACCATCGCTTCAGCCTGAGCTTCAGTGAAACTGCGCGGCATGCGATTTTCCAGCTCAAGATAATCGGCCAGTTCAGCAATAAAGTGCTGAATTTCACGAGCGACCGCGGCACGAAACGCCGCCGAGGTTCCGGAGCGTTCACGTAATAAGAGACGAAAAGCATTGGGATTGTTCCCGATGAATTCCATAAAAGTGGAGACGGAAGTCTTGATGATGCTGCCGCCTTTCGCGATGCGCTGACGCGCCTGGCGCATCAACTGGCGTAGCATCAAGCCACTTTCATCGACCATGGTGAGACCCAACTCATCCACATCTTTGAAGTGACGATAAAATGAAGTAGGTGCAATCCCGGCTTCACGCGCGACTTCACGCAAACTCAGGCTGGCAAAACTCCTTTCTGCACTTAACTGACTGAAGGCTGCTTCAATCAGTGAGCGTCGTGTACGTTCTTTCTGTTGCGCCCTGACGCCCATGTTCCCGGCCTTTTGAGTGATCTTGCAGGCACTATAACAAACTTTTCAGCGTACAGTGGCGCAAACTTGTGAGCGTCTGTGAACCTCACGCTTTGTCAAAACTGGGCAATTTTCGCTGATAGAATTCAGAAGTGCGCGGCGAGATGTTAGAATCTCGTTGTAAAAATGTGATAGAAAAATAGGACGTACTGGTATGCAAAAGTCTTACGATTACGATGCCATTGTGATTGGCTCCGGTCCAGGCGGCGAAGGTGCGGCAATGGGCCTGGTAAAGCAGGGAGCGCGCATTGCAGTGATCGAACGCTACCATAACATCGGCGGCGGTTGTACTCACTGGGGAACCATCCCTTCTAAAGCCTTGCGTCACGCTGTCAGCCGTATTATTGAGTTCAATCAAAACCCCCTTTATAGCGATCACACCCGACTCCTGCGTTCTTCATTTGCTGACATTCTGAATCACACTGAAAACGTTATCAGCCAACAAACGGCGATGCGTCAGGGTTTTTACGAGCGCAACCGGTGTGAGCTTTATCAGGGCGATGCCCATTTTGTCGACGCCAACACCATTGAGGTTGAGCAACCGGATGGCACCCGCGAACGCTTAACCGCAGAAAAATTCGTGATTGCCTGCGGTTCACGCCCGTACCATCCAGCAGACGTCGACTTTACCCACCCACGCATTTACGACTCCGACTCCATCCTTAATCTGCATCATGAACCTGGCCATGTGATTATTTACGGCGCCGGTGTGATTGGTTGCGAATACGCGTCGATCTTCCGTGGGCTCAACGTCAAAGTCGATCTGATCAACACCCGCGATCGTTTACTGGCGTTCCTCGATCAGGAAATGTCAGATTCGCTCTCCTACCACTTCTGGAACAGCGGCGTTGTGATTCGTCACAACGAAGAGTTCGAGAAGATTGAAGGGGTGAGTGATGGCGTGATCATGCACCTAAAGTCAGGCAAAAAAGTGAAAGCAGATTGCCTGCTGTACGCGAATGGCCGAACCGGTAACACGGATTCGCTGGCGCTGGAAAATGTTGGCCTCGAAGCCGATGGTCGTGGTCTGTTGAAAGTGAACAGCATGTACCAGACTGCACAGCCACACATCTATGCCGTGGGCGATGTCATTGGTTACCCAAGTCTGGCTTCAGCGGCGTACGATCAGGGCCGTATTGCGGCGCAAGCCATCATCAAAGGCGAAGCCACTGCGCATCTGATCGAAGACATTCCTACCGGGATTTACACCATTCCGGAGATCAGTTCAGTGGGTAAAACCGAGCAACAGCTCACCGCGATGAAAGTGCCATATGAAGTGGGTCGCGCGCAGTTTAAACATCTGGCGCGCGCACAGATTGTCGGCATGCACGTGGGCAGCCTGAAAATCCTGTTCCATCGCGAAACCAAAGAGATTTTGGGGATTCACTGCTTTGGCGAGCGTGCCGCGGAGATTATTCACATCGGCCAGGCCATTATGGAGCAGAAGAACGGCGGCAACACGATTGAGTACTTCGTGAATACCACCTTCAACTATCCCACCATGGCTGAAGCCTACCGAGTGGCCGCGCTTAACGGGTTAAACCGCCTGTTTTAACGTGGTGCCCAGATAACCCTGCATGTGGGTTTTAATTGCTTCTGCCAGCTGCTCATAGCGGCTGCGCAGAGGCGAACCCGGACGATACACCAGTGCGATAGTACGCTGTGGAACCGGCTTATAGCACGGCAGATAACACACGCCGTCACGCACTCGCTCATTTGGCACCGCCAGTGAGGGCAACAGCGTAATGCCGCTTCCCGCCGCGACCATATTGCGCAGTGTTTCCAGACTGGTCGCGCGGAAATGGGTATCTTCATCTGCACCCGCTTCGAAGCAGAAGCCCATGGCTTGATCGCGCAAGCAGTGGCCATCTTCCAGCATCAGCAGCTTTTCGCCCGCCAGATCTGACATCGGGACACGATCGCGATCATGCCACGGGTGATCCTGATAGACAGCCAGTCTCATCGGTTCGTCGAACAGCGGTACCTCAATGAAGGCTTCGCTCTCTTTGACCAGCGCCAGAATGGCACAATCCAGCTTACCGCTGTCGAGCTGTGCCAGCAGTTGCTGGGTCTGCGCTTCATGCAGATACATTTCGAGTTTGGGGAAGGTCTTGTGCAGCATAGGGATGATATGCGGCAGCAAGTAAGGACCGGTAGTCGGAATCAAACCAATATGCAGCGGCCCGGACATGGCTTCACCCTGTTGGCTCGCCATCTCTTTCAGCACTTTCACTTCACGCAACACGGTTCGTGCCTGGTCCACCAGCAACAAGCCAGCCTGCGTAAATAACACCTTACGGCTGGTACGTTCCAGCAGCATCACACCCAGTTCATCTTCCAGCTTACGAATCTGTCCACTTAAGGTGGGTTGGCTGACATGACAAGCGTCAGCTGCACGCCGGAAATGGCGATGCTCCGCAAGCGAAACCAGATACTCCAGATCACGAATGTTCATTGATATCCTCCAAACCACGATAGCCCGTGGCGATAGATAGAATAGCAATGAACGATTAGCCCTATCAAGCAATGAACAGGAATAATACCGACCATACGAAGCAATGTAGAAAAGAAGCTGAGATGACATGGAGCATCACCTGCAATCAGCTTGAAAAATCGTGGTGTTGGCCGGGAGTGCCAGCCCTTGATGATGTGCCTATAACAACATGTAATTCTGAAGCTAGAGGTTGGCGGGCTACCGAAAAGGAGCCCGCTTTTTTTTCATCAGCTTAAACGCTTTTTCGCTTCGCTGATGGCGAACGCCACCTGTTGTGGTGCCACACCGCCTTGGGCGTTACGCTTATCCAGGCACGATTGCAGTGACAGGATCGGATAGACATCGTCCTCAATCACCGCACTGAACTGCTTCAGCTGCGCCAGGCTTAACGCTTCCAGCGCGACGCCCTGTTTGATCGCTTCTACCACTGTTTCACCCACAATGTGGTGTGCTTCACGGAAAGGTACGCCCTTCGCCACCAGATAGTCCGCCAGCTCAGTGGAGTTAGCATAACCTTGCTCTGCTGCCTCCTGGCAACGTGGACGTTTTACCTGAATGCCGTCCAGCACCAGCACCGCCATATGCAGGCAGTCTCCCCAGGTATCCAGCGCATCGAACAGCCCTTCTTTATCTTCCTGCATGTCTTTGTTGTAAGCCAGTGGCAGACCTTTCAGCGTCATCATCATGCCGGTCAACGCGCCCTGCACACGGCCACATTTGCCGCGAATCAGTTCCAGCGCATCCGGGTTTTTCTTCTGCGGCATCAGTGAGGAGCCAGACGTCACCTTGTCAGACAGTTCAAGGAAGCCCGCTTCACCGGTGTTGAAGAAAATCAGGTCTTCAGCAAAGCGTGACAGGTGCACCATACCGATCGATGCGTCAGACAGCAGCTCCAGTACGTGATCGCGGTCAGACACGGTATCAAGGCTGTTGCGGGTGGCAGAGGCGAAACCTAACCAGCCCGCCAGCTGCTGACGGTCGATTTCATACGCAGTGCCAGCCAGTGCGCCACAGCCCAGCGGGCTGACATCCAGACGCTTCAGGGTATCCTGCAAGCGGCTTTCATCACGCGCCAGCATCTCAACATAGGCCAGACACCAGTGCGCAAAGGTCACCGGCTGTGCACGCTGCAAGTGCGTGTAACCCGGCATGACTGCGTCTTGATTGGCTTCTGCGGTCGCCACCAAAGCCGATTGCAGCTCACGCGTTGCTTCAAGCAGCAGCGCAACCTGCTCTTTGCACCACAGTTTGAGATCGGTCGCGACCTGATCGTTACGGCTACGGCCGGTATGCAGTTTTTTACCGAGTGCGCCAACTTTGTCGATCAGTTTGCCCTCAACCCAGCTGTGAATATCTTCTGCGTCGCTTTGCAAAATCTGCTCTGGATTGGCGCGCACTTCTGCCAGCAGTTCATTTAATGCGGCTTCCAGCTGCTGTTGTTCTTCGCTGCTCAGCACATTGACGGTCACCAGCGCTTTTGACCACGCAATCGACCCGGTGATGTCCTGCTCAGCCAGACGATAGTCAAAACGCAGTGAGTCATTGAATTGTTTGAACCGTTGGTCTGCTGCCTGCGAAAAACGTCCGCCCCAAAGTGCCATCTGCTTTACTCCTGAATTCTGTTAAAGAAAGGGCGGCTCGCGGCCGCCCTTGCAAAAAATCGTCTCTGCTGCGGTATTACTTCTTCTGCTCGTTCAGTGCACGGATGCGTGAAGAGAGAGAGAACAGACGGATGAAGCCGCCCGCGTGGCTGTGGTCGTACACTTCGTCCTCGCCGAAGGTCGCGAATTCTTCAGAGTACAGGCTGTTAGCAGAGGTTTTCTGAATCGCGGTCGCCTGGCCTTTATACAGCTGCAGTACCACTTCGCCATTCACTTCTTCTGCCAGTGATTCAGCTGCCGCCTGGATAGATTTACGCAGTGGCGCGAACCAACGACCGTCGTAAACTACGTAAGACATCTCATGGCCCAACTGCTCACGCCATTTGAAGCTATCACGATCCAGCACCAGCTGCTCAACCGCACGCAGGGCGTTAACCATGATGGTGCCGCCAGGGGTTTCATAGCAGCCGCGAGACTTAATACCCACCAGGCGGTTTTCCACGATATCAATACGGCCCACGCCGTGCTTCGCGCCCAGCACATTCAGTTTTTCCAGGCACTGGAACGGACTCAGCTTCTCACCGTTTACGGCAACCACACGGCCTTTCTCAACGGTGACGGTCACGTTCTCTGGCTGGTCTGGCGCTTCCAGTGGATCAACGGTCCATACCCAGCAATCTTTGTTCGGTGCGTTCGCTGGGCTTTCCAGTACGCCGCCTTCGGTGGAGATGTGCCATGCGTTCTCGTCACGGCTGTAGATTTTTTCCAGCGAAGCGGTAGTTGGGATGTTGCGTACTTTCAGGTAATCCAACAGGGCTTCACGTGAACGCAGGTCCCACTCACGCCATGGCGCAACCACTTTCAGCTGTGGTGCCAGTGCGGTGTAGGTGGTTTCGAAACGCACCTGATCGTTACCTTTACCGGTCGCACCGTGGCACAGCGCGTCTGCGCCGACTTTCAGCGCCAGCTCAACCTGCGCTTTAGCGATGATAGGACGTGCCATTGAGGTACCCAGCAGGTAGGTGCCTTCGTACAGTGCGCCAGTCTGCAGCACAGGATAAACGTATTCGCTGATGAACTCTTCACGCAGGTCAGCTACGTGGCATTCAGAAGCACCAGACTGCAGCGCTTTCTTCTCAACGCCTTCCAGATCGGCTGGGTCCTGACCAATGTTGGCCACGAATGCCACCACTTCACAATCGCCGTAATTCTCTTTCAACCATGGAATGATGGCTGAAGTATCCAGACCGCCGGAATAGGCCAGAACGATTTTCTTAATCTTTTGCGTGCTCATGTCTTAAATCCTTGATTATGCGAGAATCCGGGTGCCAATCGACACGCCGTTGAAAAGGGTTGGCAGCTGTTCAGCATGACGCCAGCTAGCAATATCAACCGGGCGACCCAGCGTACGCGCTGCGTCGAGCGCCGCGTTCACTTTCACGATCATGCCATCAGTAATAATGCCTTGAGCAATCAACTGCTCTGCTTTCTCTGCTGTCATCTCTTCGATGCGCTGACCTTTGCCATCGAGAATACCGCTCACGTCAGACAACAGAACCAAATCAGCACCGATAGTTGCCGCCAGCGCCGTCGCCGCCTGGTCAGCATTGACGTTCATCAAGTCACCGCCATCAGTGATACCAATTGAACTGATCACTGGCATGTAGCCTGCAGTTAATAAGGTATTCACCAGCGCAGGATTGCCAGGCGTGGCATTGCCCACGTGACCGAGCTCTTCGTCGAACTGCGCCACATTCACCAGGCCAGCATCGCCGAGGCATAAGCCCACTGCGCCAATGCCGTATTTCTTTGCCCACGCTAACAGCGTTTTGTTGGCAGTACCGGCCAGGGCACCGGTAATAATGTCAATCTGATCGGCTGGCGTCACGCGCAATCCGTTCTTCTTTTTCACTGGCAGGGCGAGCTTCTTCATCAGCTCGTCAACCAGGCAACCGCCACCGTGCACAATGATCAGCGGACGCTGATATTCATTACGATACGCCAGCAGGGCATCAAACAGACGGGCCAGCGCTTCTTCGCTATCCAGCAACACGCCACCCAGTTTAATGATCAATGGATTCATTGCAGTTTCCGTCCGTTAAATCAGTGACAGCGTTTCGGGGAAGCCGAAACGAATGTTCAAACACTGAACCGCCTGCGAAGAGGCACCTTTCAGCAGGTTATCTTCCGCCGCCACCACAATCAGGTGCTCGCCTTGCATGGCAAAACCGATATCGCAGAACGGCAAACCGACCACCCCTTTCAGCGCAGGCACGCCTTTGTCATACACGCGCACCAGCGGTTTGTCGTGATAGGCCTTGTGGAAAGCATCGGCGACATCTTGTTGCGTCACACCGGCTTTCAGACGGCAGGTGGTGGTGGATAAAATACCACGCGGGAAGCTGCCCAGATGCGGCGTGAAGATCACTGGCGTTCCCAAATGCGCAACGATTTCAGGGTGATGACGGTGGTTAAACAGCCCATAGGGTTGCAGGCTCACTTCACAGAAGCTGGTGCCAACATTGGCTTTACGCCCTGCACCGCTTACGCCGCTGGTGGCATTGATCACTGGCCACTGTGCATCGTTAAGCAGGCCCGCTTCAACCAGCGGTTTCAATGACAGCTGAGCCGCCGTTGGGTAGCAACCCGGCACGGCGACCAACTGTGCATCTTTAATTTTGTCGTGCTGCCATTCCGCCAGGCCATAGACCGCTTTGTCCAGCCACTCCTGATGCTGATGGCTGAAACCATAATATTGAGTATAGAAAGCTTCGTCGTTGACGCGGAACGCACCGGAAAGATCGAACACTACGCAACCGGCTTTAAGAAAACCTGGTGCCAGATCGTGGCTGACTTCATGGGCGGTGCAAAGGAACACCACATCGACTTTATCGGCCCATTCTGAGGCATCACTCAACGGCTGCAGTGGCAAATCCACAATGCCTTTCAGCTGCGGATGCAGGTCCGACAGTAATTTTCCGGCATCCGGGCTTTGCGCTGAAACCGCCAAAGCGGTTATGTTCATATGCGGATGGCGATTCAGGTAAGTGGCAAGCTCTACGCCAGCATAACCACTGGCACCAACGATCAGCGTATTCAACATCAGGCTGTATACCTTATTACAGTCACACATTCCGGGTCGCGGCCTTGCCCCGTTGCCCACGATGCCGTTTGCAGAAGATTTCTCTCTTCACATGCAGACGACGTTATTGTATTTTTATTCACTATTAATGCATGAATATTGATACATCCTAACCCAAGGACCGTCAACAGTGAAGACAAAATTACCACCTTTTATCGAACTCTACCGCCAGTTGATTGCCACACCATCGATCAGCGCGACCGACAGCGCCATCGATCAGAGCAATGAAACTTTAATCAATTTACTGGCAGGTTGGTTCCGCGATCTGGGCTTCAGTGTCGAAGTACAACCGGTACCGGGTACGCGCCATAAATTCAACATGCTGGCACGCAGCGGATTAGGTGCGGGCGGCCTGCTGCTGGCGGGTCACACGGACACCGTTCCTTACGATGATGGCCGCTGGACGCGCGATCCCTTTACCTTGACTGAACACGACAACAAGTTATACGGCTTGGGTACGGCGGATATGAAAGGCTTCTTTGCCTTTATTCTGGATGCGTTGCGTGACGTTGACGTGACTAAACTGAGCAAGCCGCTGTACATCCTTGCGACCGCCGATGAAGAAACCACCATGGCCGGTGCGAAGTATTTTTCGGAATCCACCCAGCTGCGTCCGGACTGCGCCATTATTGGTGAACCAACCTCGCTAAAACCGGTACGTGCTCACAAAGGTCACCTGTCGAATGTGATTCGTATTCAGGGCCAGTCAGGCCACTCCAGCGATCCCGCGCGCGGTGTCAACGCCATCGAACTGATGCATGAGTCCATTACCCAGTTGATGCAGCTGCGTAACACGCTGAAAACGCGTTATAACCACGACGGCTTCGCTATCCCCTACCCGACCATGAACTTTGGTCACATTCACGGGGGTGACGCCGCCAACCGAATTTGCGCCTGCTGCGAATTACATATGGATATTCGTCCGCTGCCGGGCTTAACCCTGAGCGATCTTGACGGCCTGCTGAATGAAGCCCTGGCACCGGTTAGCGAACGCTGGCCAGGACGTTTAACCGTAGGCGAATTGCACCCGCCGATCCCGGGCTACGAATGCCCTGCCGATCATGAACTGGTGAAAGTGGTTGAGAAACTGCTGGGTGTGCCGACTGAAGTGGTGAACTATTGCACTGAAGCGCCTTTTATCCAGTTGTTATGCCCAACATTGGTTTTAGGCCCAGGATCGATCAATCAGGCCCATCAGCCAGATGAATTTATTGATACCGCATTTATTAAGCCAACTCATGCGCTTATCACGCAGGTTGTACAGCATTTTTGCCACTGATTAACAATAGATGGGGCAATTCACTGTTAAAACAGCAAATTGCCCGGTCATTGTTCGGGATTTAATAATAAGAATAACTTATCTCGCTTCCTCTCAATTTAATTCTATGAATTTCCGGTAGTTAGCAGCGAATTATCGTCAATTTAAGTCAATTGACGTACAGGAAGAACCGTGGCTAGATAAAAGACGATGTTATGCCCGTTGGGTGTAAGGGTACTTTTAAGACGATGAGGGTGTCAGGGTCAAATGAACGAACAATATTCCGCAATGCGAAGTAATGTCAGTATGCTCGGCAAACTGCTCGGGGATACGATAAAGGATGCACTGGGAGAGAACATCCTCGAACGTGTGGAGACCATCCGCAAGCTCTCTAAATCATCCCGCGCTGGAAATGACACCGATCGTAAGGAATTGCTGAACACGCTGCAAAACCTCTCTAACGACGAGCTGCTGCCCGTCGCGCGTGCCTTTAGCCAGTTCCTGAACCTGACCAACGTGGCTGAACAGTATCAGACCATTTCCCGCAGCGGCGAGGGGGCGAATAACCCTGAGCTGCTGAAAAAAACCTTTGAACATCTGAAACAGCAGGGCGACCTGAGTGAAGCGGCGATCCGTCAGGCGATTGAATCGCTGTCGCTGGAGCTGGTGTTAACTGCGCACCCAACCGAAATCACACGTCGCACCTTGATTCACATGCTGGGTGAAGTGAATAGCTGCTTGCAGCAACTCGATCACAGCGACATCTCCGATTATGAGCGCACGCAGGTGATGCGTCGCTTGCGCCAACTGGTCGCGCAAGCCTGGCATACGGATGAAATCCGTAAATATCGCCCTACCCCGATTGACGAAGCCAAATGGGGCTTTGCGGTGGTGGAAAACAGCCTGTGGCAAGGCGTGCCGGCTTTCCTGCGTGAGCTGAATGAACAAGTCGAAGAGACTTTTGGCATCAAGCTGCCAGTGGACTTCGTCCCAATTAAATTCACCTCATGGATGGGTGGCGACCGCGATGGCAACCCCAACGTTACTGCGCCGATCACCCGTCATGCGATGCAACTGAGCCGATGGAAAGCCGCCGATCTGTTCCTGCGCGATGTGGGTGTGCTGATCTCTGAGCTGTCGATGTCTGAATGCAGCGATGAAGTGCGTGAGCTGTGCGGCGATCCCGAAGCGCTGGAACCGTATCGCATGATCCTCAAGCGCATCCGTGGCCAGCTGATGACCACCCAAGCGTATCTGGGGCGTCGTCTGAAAGGTGAACGCCTGCCGCGTCCGGCTGATTTGCTGGTGAACAACGATCAGCTGTGGCAACCGCTGTTCGCTATCTATCAATCGCTGCAACAGTGCGGTATGGGCATCATTGCCAATGGCCAACTGCTGGATACGTTGCGCCGCGTGAAATGCTTTGGCGTACCGCTAGTGCGCATTGATATTCGCCAGGAGAGCACCCGTCATACTGAGGCGATTGCTGAAGTAACGCGCTACCTTGGTCTGGGTGATTATGAAAGCTGGTCAGAAGCCGACAAGCAGGCGTTCCTGATCCGTGAACTGAATTCCAAACGTCCGCTGCTGCCACACCAGTGGGAGCCAAGCGACAACACGCGTGAAGTGCTGGACACCTGTAAAGTGGTGGCCGATGCGCCAGAAGGATCGATCGCTTCCTACGTGATTTCCATGGCAAAAACGCCGTCAGATGTGCTGGCCGTGCATCTGCTGCTGAAAGAAGCGGGCATTCCTTATGCGATGCCGGTTGCGCCGCTGTTTGAAACCCTTGATGACCTGAACAACGCCAATGACGTGATGACGCAGTTGCTGAACATCGACTGGTATCGCGGCTTCATCAACGGCAAACAGATGGTGATGATTGGTTATTCCGACTCGGCAAAAGATGCCGGCGTGATGGCCGCCAGCTGGGCACAATATGAAGCACAAGACGCGCTGATCAAAACCTGTGAGAAGGCCGGCATCACGCTGACGCTGTTCCACGGACGCGGTGGTTCCATCGGCCGTGGCGGCGCACCTGCCCATGCAGCACTGCTGTCGCAACCGCCGGGCAGCCTGAAAGGTGGCCTGCGCGTGACTGAACAGGGCGAGATGATTCGCTTCAAGTACGGTTTGCCAGAAGTCACCATCGCTAGTCTGTCGCTGTATACCGGTGCGATTCTGGAAGCCAACCTGATGCCGCCGCCAGAACCAAAGCGTGAGTGGAAGGAGATCATGAACGGTCTGTCAGCGCACTCCTGCGCGATGTACCGTGGCTATGTGCGTGAAAATCCTGACTTCGTGCCGTATTTCCGTTCCGCAACACCGGAACAGGAACTGGGCAAACTGCCGCTCGGCTCGCGTCCGGCGAAGCGTCGTCCAACCGGTGGCGTGGAGTCACTGCGTGCCATTCCGTGGATTTTTGCCTGGACGCAGAACCGCCTGATGCTGCCGGCCTGGCTCGGTGCGGGTGCCGCGCTGCAGAAAGCGATGGATGAAGGCCATCAGGATCAACTGGAAGCGATGTGCCGCGAATGGCCGTTCTTTGCTACGCGCCTGGGTATGCTGGAAATGGTGTTCTCGAAAGCCGACTTGTGGCTGGCGGAGTATTACGATCAGCGTCTGGTGGATAAATCGCTGTGGTCGTTGGGCCAGCAACTGCGCGATCAGCTGGCAGCGGATATCAAAGCTGTGTTGACCATCGCCAACGATGCGCATCTGATGGCCGACCAACCATGGATTGCCGAGTCCATCGCGCTGCGTAACGTCTACACCGATCCGCTCAACGTGCTGCAGGCTGAATTGCTGCATCGTGCGCGTGCGCAGGAAGATCGTGGTGATGAGCCAGATGCACGCGTTGAACAAGCACTGATGGTAACGATTGCAGGTGTTGCGGCGGGTATGCGTAATACGGGCTAGTGGTGAAAACGCTCATCATGAAGGGGCCAATGTGCCCCTTTTTTCATGGGCGTCGCGAGAAGAGGCGACAAATTACGTAAAGTCGCTGTCTCGTCCCTGATCGCTCGGCGGGCGCCATCCATGGCGCTCGACGCTTTACTCCATTTGCCGCCTCTTCTCACTCTGTAAGCCAGTGCCTATAAAAAAAGAGGACCCATTGGCCCTCTTATTCGTGATTCCGTTGTAGATGATCAGGCCAAGACAGGCGGACGCACACCCAGCGTGTGACAAATGGCGTAGCTCAGCTCTGCACGGTTCAACGTATAGAAATGGAAATCTTTCACACCTTCGCGTGACAGGATTTTTACCATGTCCATGGCGACACTGGCGCCGACCATTTTGCGTGTCTCTGGATCGTTATCCAACCCTTCAAACATTGCATTCATCCAGCCAGGTACACGAACGTTGGTCATGGTGGCGAAGCGCTGCAGCTGTTTGAAGTTCGATACTGGCAGAATCCCCGGCACGATTTCCACGTCAATGCCTGCCGCTACGCAGCGGTCACGGAAGCGCAGATAACTTTCGACATCAAAGAAGAACTGCGTGATAGCGCGATTGGCTCCCGCATCCACTTTACGCTTCAGGTTGATCAGGTCCGCTTGGGCACTTTTCGCTTCGGGATGCACTTCTGGATAAGCCGCCACGGAGATATCAAAATCGCCCACTTCTTTAAGCAATTCAACTAAATCCGCGCCGTACATCTCGGGTTTGCCGCTGCCAGGCGGTAAATCGCCACGCAGCGCCACAATATGACGGATACCGTTTTCCCAGTAATCACGTGCAATCGCACGCAGTTCATCACGAGTGGCATCGATACAGGTTAAATGCGGCGCCGCTTCCAGGCCGGTACGATCTTTAATGCCTTTAATGATGCTATGCGTACGGTCACGCTCGCCTGAGTTGGCACCGTAGGTGACGGAGAGAAATTTAGGCTTCAGGCTGCTGAGTCGATCGATGGAGCTCCACAAGGTCTCTTCCATTTCACTGGTGCGCGGCGGGAAAAACTCAAAAGAAACATTAATTTGCCCGTTCAGCTCAGCCAGGCTTTGGTTCAGCGCTTCGCGTTGATTGGCGTGAAAGAAACTCATCCTGTTACCTCGTCATCACATCGATTATTTTGCGGCCCCCGAACATCCATACGTTTAGACGTCCAGATGCTTAAATTGAACGATTACGGGGTTAGCGTCAACCTAAAATTAATGTACAGGCGTGACAATAATTCAACCAATGTGAAAGAGTTTCATGAAAAGAGGGAAATGCAGACGACGGACGCCGTCTGCAGGATAGGTAAGATTACAGCAGTTGCGCGAGGCGGTTGATATCAGATTGCAGTGCGCCCGCCGTGACATCGCGGCCTGCGCCTGGCCCACGGATCACCAGCGGATTATCACGATACCAGCGGCTTTCGATGGCAAATACGTTATCACACGGCAGCAGCGAGGCGAGCGGATGCTCAGGACGCACCGCCTCAACACCAACGCGCGCTTTGCCATTCGCGTCGAAACGCGCCACGTAGCGCAGAACTAACCCCATCTCCTGCGCGGCCTCAAGGCGTTGCAGCATCTGGTCGTTAAGCTCGTCGGCGTTCTCGAAAAAGTGATCGATAGATTCGTCTTCGCAATCCGCTGGCACCAGCGATTCGACACGCACCTGGTCTGGCTCAATGTCATAACCGGCTTCACGCGCCAGAATCACCAGCTTGCGCATCACGTCCTGACCCGATAAATCAACGCGTGGATCGGGCTCGGTTAAGCCCTGCTGCCAGGCCTGATCCACCAGCTCACTGAACGGCACCGTGCCATCAAATTGCAGGAACAGCCACGACAGCGTACCGGAGAAAATGCCGCTGATCGCCAGAATGCTGTCACCGCTTTCACGCAGATCGCGCACCGTATGGTTGACCGGCAAACCGGCGCCCACGGTGGCGTTATACAACCAATGGCGACCGGTTTTCGCGAAGGCATCACGGATCTGGCGCCAGCTTTGGCCACTTGATGCACCCGCCACTTTATTTGCACTGATGACGTGGAAACCGTGACTGGCAAAATCAAGGTACTGCTGGGCCAACGGCGCACTGGCAGTGACATCCAGCACCACTAAATCATCAAACGGGTGGGCGCGCATCCACAGGAACAATGACTCTTCATCGCGCGCTTCGGCTTCATCTTCAAAGAAAGCCAATGCGCGGCTGGCATCAAGACCTTCATAGCTCAGCAGGCTGCGGCTGCTGTCCACCACGCCCGCCAACACATATTCAAAACCGGTCCGCGCCGACAAACTTTCCTGCTCGCGAGCAAACAGCTCCAGCCAACGCGAACCGATATTGCCTTTGCCGAACAGCATTAAACCAATGCGTTTTTCCGCGCGGAACAGCGACTGGTGCAGTCCCTGAATCAGATGCTGGGTTGGGCCGACACGCAGTACCGCAACGATGCTGATATGGTCTTCTGACTGCCAGACAAACTCCACCGGCTGATCTTTAATTTGCTGCCAGAAACGATGGCTGTGCAGTGGATTGCGCGTGACGCCTGCGCCCACCAGCGCCACCAACGCCAGGCCATCACGCAATTGCAGATGACCCGGCAGCGCGGCGTCCTGCAACAGGTTAAAGGCGCTGTTCACCACTTCTGAGGTGTAGCAGAGTTGCAGCAACCGGCGGTCAGGATGCACGCCAATCGCTAACGGACGCAGTTGCGCCCGCTTCAGCAGCAGATCGATCTCTTTCTGCTGGGTTTTAAAGTCATGGTTGTCTGGGATCTGAATCTCCACCAGACACACGTCGTCATGGCTGGTGACGATACGCGCGCCGGTGCCGGAAGCCAGCACGCGTTCAATGCGCGTGGAACCCTGCTCCGGCTGGTAACTGCAACGCAGTTGCAAATCGATATCGCTATTTGAGACTGGCTGTAACGTGCGGGTATGCAGCACCGGGGCAGCGAGACGTGCCAGTTCGCTGGCTTCGTCTAAACGCAGCAGCGGTAACAGACAAGCATCGGAGACTTTACGTGGATCGGCACTGTAAACCCCGGCCACGTCACTCCAGATGGTCACGCGACTGACGCCAGCCAGCGCACCAATCTGCGTGGCCGAGTAATCCGAACCATTACGGCCCAGCAACACGGTTTCACCGGCATCGCTGCGGCTGATAAAGCCAGTCACCACCAGACGTTTATGCGGATGCTGTGCCAACAATGCCTGCAACAGCGGCCAGGATTTGCCTTCATCCACCTGTGGCTGCGCAGCACGCTCGGCACGCAGGAAGTCACGTGCATCCAGCCAGGCCGCTTCAATATCACGCTGGCTCAGTACCGCAGCCATTAAACGCGCCGACCAAAGTTCGCCATGACCGACGACTTCGGCATAGACCGCATCGGTGATGGCGCCATCCAGCAGTGCCGCAAGACGTTCCAAATCACGAATAAACGAAGCTGTCAGGGTTTCAGCAAATTCAGCAGGCAGCAGCGCAGCAATCAGCTCGCTGTGGTAACGCCGTAAAGCTTGTTGCACCTGATGCGCAGATAGGCGATCGCTCTGGCTCAACTTGAGCCAGCTAATCAGCTGATTGGTGGTACTGCCTGCGGCAGAGACCACCATTAAGTCGCCCGGCTGGCTGTAATCCGCCATGATGCTGGCAACACGCTGATAACAACGCGCATCGGCCAGGCTACTGCCACCAAATTTATGCAACTGCTTGTTCGGCGTTCCCGCGCCTGCTGAAATCGTCATGCTTAGTCCTCGGCTGCGATCCGGAAGGCATTATCCAGATCGGCGATTAAATCTTCGTGATCTTCAATTCCGACAGAAATACGCAACAGCGTTTCCGAAATTCCCGCTGCGGCACGCGCTTCCGCAGACATACCGGCATGCGTCATGGTCGCTGTGTGCGAAATCAAACTCTCTACGCCACCCAGCGATTCTGCCAGGGTGAACAGCTGCAGCGCTTTCAGGAAGCGGCGCAGACGTGCTTCATCAGCGTCGAGTTCAAAACTGAGCATCGCACCAAAGCCACGCTGTTGACGTACCGCATACTCATGACCCGCATTTTCCGGCAGAGACGGATGATACAGTTTTTTCACCAGCGGTTGTTGCTTCAGGTAATCAACAATTGCCAGCGCATTACGCTGTGCGGCCGCCATACGTGGCGCCAGCGTGCGCAAACCGCGCAGCAGCAGGTAGCTATCAAACGCTGCGCCGGTTACACCAATATTATTCGCCCACCAGGCAAGTTCGGTTGCCACGGCAGGATCTTTAGAAATCACCGCACCCGCCACCACGTCAGAGTGGCCATTCAGGTATTTGGTGCAAGAGTGGATCACCAGATCGGCACCCAGTGCCAGCGGGTTCTGCAACGCCGGGCTCAGGAAGGTGTTATCCACCACGCTGACGGCACCGGCTTCACGCGCCGCCTGGCAAATACCGGCGATATCCACCACGCGCAGCAACGGGTTGCTTGGGCTTTCGACCAGCACCAGCTTCGGTTTTTCAGCCAGCGCCGCGGCCAGTGCTGCTTTATCACCCTGATCGACAAATTTGACGCGATAAGCGCCACGCTTGCTCAGGCTGTCGAACAGGCGATAGCTGCCGCCGTAACAGTCATGTGGGGCCACCAACAGGTCGCCCGGCTTCAGGAACACGGTGGTCACCAAATGGATTGCCGACATCCCGGTATTGGTCAATACCGCGCCCACACCACCTTCCAACTCGGCCAGCGCGCGTTGTACCACATCACGCGTAGGATTTCCGCGACGTGAGTAGTCATGCGCACGCGGTTCGTTGAAATCGAGAAAGTTGTAAGTGCTGGAAAGATGAATCGGGGGGACAACGCAGCCATATTGCTCGTCATCATTCAAACCGCTGCGTACTGCGATGGTTGCCTGTTTACGCGTCATGGTGCTTACTGTTCCTGAAGTGTAATAAGAAGTGGCAACAGGATAACATTCAGCGCATAGACGTCAATACATCTGGACATCTAAATGTCTTTGCGTATAGATTGAGCAAATCATCAATAACCGCTAAAATTACGCGTCATCGCCTGGTGTTCAGCGCGCTTTCCTGTGAAAAGCGATGTTTAAGCATAAAACCGGCAGTTTAAGCGGTCAGGCATCGAAAAATCGGGCATAATCAACGGATTTCCCCATATTCAACTTTTATTGATTAAGGTAACCCATGGCTGAATGGAACGGCGAATATATCAGCCCTTACGCTGAGCACGGTAAGAAGAGCGAGCAGGTCAAGAAAATTACAGTTTCTATCCCGCTGAAAGTGCTGAAAATTTTAACGGATGAGCGCACCCGCCGTCAGGTGAACAACCTGCGTCATGCCACTAACAGCGAATTGCTGTGCGAAGCCTTTTTGCATGCTTTCACCGGGCAGCCTCTGCCAAATGATGTTGATCTGCGAAAAGAACGCAGTGATGAAATTCCGGAAGAAGCCAAACAGATCATGCGTGAGATGGGCATCGATCCCGATACCTGGGAATACTGAGTCCAGAAACAAAAAAACCCAGCCTTGGCTGGGTTTTTTCTTGCTGCCGAATCATGAAGATTCGATGGCAAATAATCTTATTTCTTGCTGCCTGGGATGCTGAAACGCTTGTTGAAGCGATCAACACGACCACCAGAATCAACAACACGCTGCTTACCAGTGTAGAACGGGTGGCATTTGCCGCACACGTCCAGGTTCAGGGTACCAGTCATGGTTGAACGGGTGTTGATCACGTTGCCGCAAGAGCAGGTGATGGTCACAGCTTCGTATTTCGGGTGAATACCTTGTTTCATGGGAGAACCTCATAAAAGGCCGTGTCGCTCTCCGTGCCAGGCGAACCTGCACAGCACCACACGCGGTTGAACAATTAAGTGTATCTTTGACGAGTCGTCTCATCAAAGGCGGCATAGTATACAGAATTTGACCGCACCAGGCAAATCCCGGCGATCTATACCCGCTGCTGAAGCGAGCGTGTACACTACTTCTCCTTTTGACAGAACCGGATAGAGATCGACATGCCCGTTGTTCAGGTTGCCCTGCCCGTTCCGCTGCCTCGCCTGTTTGACTACCTGCTGCCCATCGACGCGCCGCAGCCGGTGGTCGGTAGCCGCGTGAGCGTACCGTTTGGCAATCGCAAAATGATTGGCATTGTGGTGAAGATTCAGGAAAGCAGCGATCTGCCTCTGACGCAGCTAAAGCAACTGGAAAGCGTGCTGGACGATCAGAGCCTTTTCTCTCCCGCACTGTGGCGCATCCTCAACTGGGCAGCAAGTTACTATCATTACCCACTCGGCGAAGTGCTGAGCCACGCGTTGCCGGTGCTGTTGCGCCAGGGTAAACCAGCTCAGGAATCCCCGCTCTGGCAGTGGGTGATCAACGACGCGGGACGTGAAGTGGCGATGGAAAGCCTGAAGCGTGCGCCTAAGCAGCAGCAGGCACTGGCGGCACTGCGTCAACAGCCGCTTTATCGCCACCAGGTCAGTGAACAGGATCTGACTGATGCTGCGCTGCAATCGCTGCGCACAAAAGGGCTGTGCGATCTGCGTGAACACGCGCCGCAAATGCACGACTGGCGCACCACCTTTGCCGTAAAAGGCGATCGCCTGCGCCTGAACACCGATCAAGCCATGGCAGTAGGTGCGATTCGCAGCGAAGACGAGCACTATGCCCCTTGGTTACTGGCAGGCATTACCGGTTCCGGTAAAACGGAAGTCTACCTCAGCGTGCTGGAGAATGTGCTGGCACGCGGCAAACAGGCGCTGGTGCTGGTGCCAGAAATCGGGCTGACGCCCCAAACTATCGCCCGCTTCCGCGAACGATTTGATGCGCCCATCGATGTCCTGCACTCTGCACTCAACGACAGTGAGCGCCTGGCAGTGTGGCTGCGTGCGCGCCGCGGCGAAACGGCGATTATCATCGGCACGCGTTCGGCCTTGTTCACCCCGCTGGCTCGTCCTGGCGTGATCATTATTGATGAAGAGCACGACAGCTCGTATAAGCAGCAGGAAGGCTGGCGCTATCAGGCACGTGATTTGGCGGTGTTCCGTGCGCACGAGGAGGATATTCCTGTCGTAATGGGTTCAGCCACGCCGGCGCTGGAAACCCTGCACAATGTGCGCGTCGGGAAATATCGCCAGCTCAATCTCACCAAACGCGCTGGAAATGCCAAACCGGCTTTGCAACAGCTGATCGATCTTAAGGGCCAGCAGCTAAAAGGCGGCCTGGCCCCTGCGCTGTTAGGCAAAATGCGTCAGCATTTACAGGCCGATAATCAGGTGTTGCTGTTCCTTAACCGACGCGGATTTTCTCCGGCGTTAATGTGCCACGACTGCGGCTGGTTAGCCGAGTGTCAGCGTTGCGATAGCTATTACACCCTCCATCAACATCACCGCCAGTTGCGCTGCCACCATTGCGACAGCCAGCGCCCGCTGCCAAACCAGTGTCCTGGCTGTGGTTCGACGCATTTGATGCCGGTGGGTGTAGGGACCGAACAGCTGGAACAGCAGCTCAGCACACTCTTCCCTGGCGTGCCGGTATCGCGCATCGACCGTGATACCACCAGCCGCAAAGGCGCGCTGGAACAACATCTGGCCGATGTACATCGCGGGGGAGCCCGCATTTTGGTCGGTACGCAGATGCTGGCCAAAGGCCACCATTTCCCCGATGTGACGCTGGTATCGCTACTGGATGTCGATGGCGCGTTGTTCTCCGCTGACTTCCGGGCCGCCGAACGCTTTGCGCAGCTGTATACCCAGGTCGCGGGCCGCGCTGGACGCGCCGGAAAACAGGGTGAAGTGTTGCTACAAACCCATCATCCGGAACATCCCCTGTTGCAGACGCTGCTCCATCGCGGCTATTTCGCTTTTGCTGACGAAACCTTGCTGGAGCGCCAATCCGTCCAACTGCCCCCCTGGACCAGCCATGCGCTGTTTCGGGCTGAAGACCTCGATAACGCGCAAGCCGCCGAATTTCTGACGCAGCTGCGTAATTTGCTGGAAGCCAGCCCACTGAAAGATGAAGCCATGTGGTTGATGGGTCCGGTTCCTGCTCTGGCGCCGAAACGCAGTGGACGCTGGCGTTGGCAACTGCTGATACAGCACCCTTCACGCAAACGCCTGCAACAGTTGCTCAGCAGTTCATTACCCCTGATCTCAACCTTGCCAGCCGCGCGTAAAGTGAAATGGACGCTGGATATCGATCCTACTGAGAGCTAAGCCACATCACATCTGCGAGCCAGATCGAAAAAAGTCGCACAAGTCACAATTTTTATGCAAATTAAGTAACAACCTCATCCGGCGTTGGGTTATCAATAGTGCCCATCCCGGCTGAAGCCCGGCAATGTCTGCAAATCAATGCGCTGTACCGCGTCAGGAGTTATACGTTGGACCAGAAGCAACCTTCATCTGCTGCCACCATGAAAGATGTGGCCGAGAAAGCCGGCGTTTCAACCGCCACGGTATCTCGTGCGTTGATGAATCCAGAAAAAGTCTCGGCTGCCACCCGGCAGAAAGTTGAACAGGCCGTCATTGACGTAGGCTACGCGCCACATGGATTGGCGCGCAACGCCAAACGCGGTGAAACTCAAACCATTCTGGTGATTGTGCCGGACATCTGTGACCCCTTCTTTAGCGAAATCATTCGTGGCGTGGAAGTGACTGCCGCTCAGGAAGGTTATCTGGTGCTGATTGGTGACTGCGCGCATCAGGATCAACAAGAAAAAACCTTCCTGAACCTGATGCTGACACGGCAAATCGACGGGATGGTGCTGCTGGGTTCACAGTTGCCATTCGAGGCGGGTATTGAAGATCAACGCAATCTGCCACCGATGGTGATGGGCAATGAGTTTGCCCCAGAAATGGCGCTGCCCACGGTGCACATCGATAACCTGACCGCCGCCTTTGAAGCGGTCAACCATCTGCTGCAACTCGGCCATCGCCAGATTGCGTGTATCACCGGCCCTGAGCACATCCCACTCTGCCAGTATCGTTTGCAAGGCTATATTCAGGCACTGCGCCGCAGTAATATCGCCATCGACCCGACGATGATTGTCCACGGTGATTTCACCTTCGAAGCAGGCGCTAATGCGCTGAAACAGTTAATGAGCTTACCGATCCCGCCTAAAGCGATATTCTGTCACAGCGATTTGATGGCGCTGGGCGCGATGAATCAAGCACGTAAACTCGGCATGCGCATTCCTCAGGACCTTTCCGTGGTGGGTTTTGACGATATCGAGCTGGCACAGTATTACGATCCACCGCTGACCACCGTCGCCCAGCCGCGATTTGCCATCGGCCGCGAAGCGATGCTGCTGTTGCTCGATGAGTTACAAGGTAAGCGGGTCAATAACGGGTCTCGCCTGCTGGATGCAGAGCTGCGCGTGCGCGGGAGCACGGCACCCGCCGCAAAACGTGAAAAATAACGATGGAACCCTGCATTTTCAGCAGATTCTTAAGGCAGACTCTGCTGGTCAAAGTTCCAGCCCTTGAGTAACATGGCGCATTCCTTGCCGGGCAATTAACAGTACATTTACAGGCCCATTGGCATTTTTTAAAGGGTATCAGAACGAAAGTGGCACAGAGAGATTATGTAGGCCGCGGGCGTTCAACAGGGACGCGTCGCAAAAAACCCGCAGCGGGCCGCAGCAAGAAAAGCAAAGGCGGCTCCGGCACCTCAAAGCTGATGATGGTACTGGCCGTGGCCGTGCTGGTCACCTTTGCCGGTGGTTTATGGTTCATCTCTCATCATAAAAAAGAAGAGACTGAGGTTATTCCGAATCATAAAGCCAACGGCAACGGCCTTCCGCCTAAGCCGGAAGAGCGCTGGAAGTACATCAAAGAGCTGGAAAATCGCCAGATCACCGTGCCAACGCCGACTGAACCGTCTGCTGGCGGTGGCGTGCAGTCGCAAACCCAACTCACTGATGAACAACGTCAGCTGCTGGAGCAGATGCAGGCGGATATGCGCCAGCAACCCACGCAGCTGAACGAAGTGCCATGGAACGAGCAAACACCTGCGCAGCGCCAGCAAACCTTGCAACGTCAGCAGCAGGTGCAAGTTCAGCAACAGCAATTACAGCGCCAGCAGCAACAGTTACAACAGCAGCAGCGCCAACAGCAGATTCAGCAGCAGCAGGCCACGCGTCAGCAGCAGCAACCCGCGCCAATTACCCGCGAGCCGGTGCAACAGCCGAAACCGCAGGAGACGGCAAAAGCGAAGCAGGAAGAGAAGGCCACTGCTCAGCGCTGGATGGTGCAGTGTGGATCGTTTAAAGGTACCGATCAGGCAGAATCTGTGCGTGCGGGGCTGGCATTCGAAGGTTTCGAAAGCCGCATCACCACCGGCGGTGGCTGGAATCGCGTGGTTATCGGACCGTTTAAAGATCGCAGCAGCGCGGACAGCACCGTCAAACGCTTACACAGTTCCGGCCACAGCAGCTGTATTCCTCTCGCATTACCTTAAAGACGAGCGGCAAGTGCACTCCCCCTGAGCATACAACAGGGGTGAGCGTACCTCGCCAGCTCACCTGCCCTGTCAAGTAAGACAAATCTTGGGGTTGAAACCCTCTAAACTTGCCCCATATCTGGTTGCATGATACTCCGCGCTCTGTGCGCGGCGTTCCTTTTCCACTGCAACAAGGGGTCTGCCCGTGACAACAATAGTAAGTGTACGACGCAACGGCCGAGTCGTAATTGGCGGTGATGGCCAGGCGACTCTCGGCAATACCGTGATGAAAGGCAATGTTAAGAAAGTGCGTCGTCTCTACAACGACAAAGTCATCGCTGGTTTTGCTGGCGGTACTGCAGATGCCTTCACCCTATTTGAACTGTTCGAGCGCAAGCTGGAGATGCATCAGGGTCACCTGGTGAAAGCCGCGGTCGAACTGGCAAAAGACTGGCGCACCGATCGCATGCTGCGCCGTCTTGAAGCACTGCTGGCGGTCGCTGATGAAAACTCCTCGTTGATCATCAGCGGTAACGGTGACGTGATTCAGCCGGAAAATGACCTGATTGCCATCGGTTCTGGCGGACCTTACGCCCAGGCAGCGGCACGCGCCCTGCTGGAGAACACGGACATTGGTGCGCACGATATCGTAGAGAAAGCGCTGAACATCGCGGGTGATATCTGCATCTACACCAACCACAACATTAACTTCGAAGAATTACCGTCTAAGGCGTAAGGATTAAAATCATGTCTGAGATGACTCCCCGTGAGATTGTCAGCGAGCTTAACCGCTTCATCATTGGCCAGGATGGCGCCAAGAAGGCCGTCGCGATTGCGCTGCGTAACCGCTGGCGCCGCATGCAGCTCGACGAAGAGCTGCGCCATGAAGTGACACCAAAAAACATTCTGATGATTGGCCCGACCGGTGTCGGTAAAACCGAAATCGCTCGCCGTCTGGCAAAACTCGCTAACGCACCTTTCATCAAAGTTGAGGCCACTAAATTCACCGAAGTCGGTTATGTCGGTAAAGAAGTGGACTCGATTATTCGTGATTTGACCGACTCCGCTATCAAGATGGTGCGCAGCCAGGCGATCGAGAAAAACAAATACCGTGCCGAAGAGATGGCTGAAGAGCGCATTCTCGATGTGCTGATCCCACCGGCAAAAAATAACTGGGGCCAGGCGGAGCACACCGCTGAACCTTCTGCTGCACGCCAGTCTTTCCGCAAGAAGCTGCGTGAAGGCCAGTTGGACGATAAAGAAATTGAGATCGATCTGGCGGCCTCTTCTGCCGGTGTTGAGATCATGGCTCCTCCTGGCATGGAAGAGATGACCAGCCAGTTGCAGTCGATGTTCCAAAACCTCGGCGGTCAGAAGCAGAAAGCACGCAAGCTGAAGATCAAAGACGCGATGAAGCTGCTGATCGAGGAAGAAGCGGCAAAACTGGTGAATCCGGAAGAGTTGAAGCAGGACGCTATCGAGGCTGTTGAGCAGCACGGTATCGTTTTCATCGACGAAATCGACAAAATCTGTAAGCGCGGCGGCCAGTCTTCCGGTCCTGACGTTTCACGTGAAGGCGTGCAGCGCGACTTGCTGCCGCTGGTAGAAGGTTGCACCGTTTCAACCAAACACGGCATGGTCAAAACTGACCACATCCTGTTTATTGCTTCGGGCGCATTCCAGGTGGCGAGCCCATCGGATCTGATTCCAGAACTGCAGGGTCGTTTACCGATTCGCGTTGAGCTGCAAGCGCTGACTGTGAATGACTTTGAGCGCATTCTGACAGAACCTAATGCCTCCGTTACCGTGCAGTACAAAGCGCTGATGGGCACAGAAGGTGTGAATGTCGATTTCACCGAAGACGGCATTCGTCGTATCGCTGAAGCCGCATGGCAGGTCAATGAAACCACCGAGAACATCGGTGCGCGCCGCCTGCACACGGTGTTGGAACGTCTGATGGAAGACATCTCCTATGACGCCAGCGATCGTAGCGGTGAATCCATCACCATTGATGCCGAGTACGTTGGCAAGCATCTGGACGTGCTGGTGGCAGACGAAGATCTCAGCCGCTTTATTCTGTAATCGTCTCATCGATGTGCGATGCCCGGCCACTGCGCCGGGCATTTTTTTTGCGCAGGATATTGATGCAGCGCTTTTTTTGACGGTTGATGATTTTGCCAACAATCCTCAGATAGCGATATACTTACCCCTCCTGTGGCAAACAGACGATACCCTCATGAAATACGATACTTCCGAACTCTGTGACATCTACCATGAAGAAGTGAACGTGGTTGAACCGCTCTTTTCAAATTTTGGCGGACGCACCTCATTCGGTGGACAAATCACCACAGTGAAATGTTTCGAAGACAACGGCCTGCTCTATGATTTACTCGAAGAGAATGGTCGGGGTCGTGTGCTGGTCATTGACGGCGGAGGTTCCGTACGTCGCGCGCTGGTGGATGCACAACTGGCACGTCTGGCCGCGCAAAATGAGTGGGAAGGATTGGTGGTTTACGGTTCCGTGCGCCAGGTTGACGATCTGGAGGAGCTGGAGATCGGCATTCAGGCGATTGCCGCGATTCCCGTAGGCGCTGCAGGTGAAGGTATTGGTGAAAGTGACGTTCGCGTTAACTTTGGTGGTGTCACCTTCTTCTCCGGTGACCACTTGTATGCCGACAATACCGGTATCATCCTGTCGGAAGACGCACTCGATATCGAGTAAGCCACAAAATACACCTTAAATACTTCGAGTCCCCTCATGGGGCCTACTCTTGGTGCAGGAAGGCAGCCAACGCACCTGCGGCTTGAAGTATGACGGGTATAAAACGGGTGCCGAGGCACCCGTTGGTTTAAGCGCTGATGTTTAAATACTGGCTTAAACCTCTTCCATTTTTCCCAGCAGTGCACGCAGGCGCTCCTGCCATACATGCTGCTCTTCTTTCAGATGCTGGTTTTCACGTACCAGTGCATCCTGGTTGCCAGAAGCCTGGCTGGCTTCGTTGCGCAGCGTGTTGTTCTGATCTTTCAGCTCTTCAATTTCCATCTGCAGCAGAGTGATGGTATCAATCGCCTGCTGTACTTTCGCTTCCAGTTTTTCGAACACTTCAAATGACATCTTTCTGACCTCTCCTAAATCTCTTGCAAGGCGTTGATGGTGCTGGGACTGCCTTGTTATGGTGCGTCCAGCCACGATGTCCCGATTGTATGTAGCGAGACCTTGCAAGTCCAGCGGCACAGGGCCTGCAACGCTAGTCTGTAACACTTTTCAGTTAATGCTTAAAAAAACGCTCACGTTCGCGCATTTTTGCGCGCGGTCACGGTATTGCACCCAGTGACAGCAGGGTTAATGGGTCATAAAGAAAAGCAAAAGACGCGAAAACGCGCATTTTTATGACGCAGTACACATATTTCGATTTCGCTATTTCTCGTTTATGCTCGTTAACGATAAATTCACATCAGCCCTACATAAGAGCTGGGTGACTCATGGATTGAGAACAAAAACTGATAAAATTTAACCTCGCTTCAGGAATACCATTATGAGTCAAACAACGAACACACTAAAAGGTCAGTGCATCGCCGAGTTTCTCGGCACCGGTTTGATCATCTTTTTTGGTGCAGGCTGTGTGGCGGCGCTGAAACTGGCGGGTGCCGCATTCGGTCAGTGGGAAATTTGTATTATCTGGGGTTTAGCTGTCTCCATGGCAGTTTATCTCAGTGCTGGCGTGTCAGGTGCGCATTTGAATCCAGCCGTTACCGTCGCGCTGTGCCTGTTCGCTAACTTCGAAGGCCGTAAAGTTCTGCCCTACATCCTGGCGCAGGTTGCCGGAGCCTTCTGTGCGGCAGCGTTGGTTTATGGTCTCTACTACAATTTGTTCTTTGATTATGAAGTCAGCCATCAAATGGTACGCGGTAGCGTGCAGAGCCTCGACCTGGCCGGCATCTTCTCTACCTATCCAAACCCACACATCACTGTAGGTCAGGCTTTCCTGGTGGAGATGGTGATTACGGCAGTGTTGATGGCGGTGATTATGGCACTGACTGACGACGGCAATGGTGTGCCTCGTGGTCCGCTGGCGCCGCTGTTAATTGGTCTGCTGGTTGCCGTGATTGGCGGTTCAATGGGCCCACTCACCGGCTTCGCACTGAACCCGGCACGTGACTTTGGTCCAAAACTGTTTGCCTTCATCGCCGGTTGGGGTGACGTGGCCTTTACCGGTGGCAAAGATATTCCTTACTTCCTGGTTCCGATTTTTGGCCCATTAGTGGGTGCCTGCCTCGGAGCCTTCGGTTACCGTTCACTGATTGGCCGTAACTTGCCTGTCAATGTGGCGGAAGCCAGCAAAACAGAAAAACCGGTCGCACGCGCTGAGCAGCGTAAAGCGTAAGTTTCATCGTTAATCATCAGGAAAATAAAATGACTACGACTGATAAAAAATACATTCTCGCGCTCGATCAGGGCACGACCAGCTCCCGTGCCGTGGTACTGGATCATGACGCGAACATCGTCGCCGTCTCACAGCGTGAATTTACCCAGATCTACCCGAAAGCGGGCTGGGTAGAGCATGACCCAATGGACATCTGGGCCTCACAAAGCTCAACGCTGGTAGAAGTGCTGGCTCATGCCGACATTCGCTCTGATGAAATTGCCGCGATTGGTATCACTAACCAGCGTGAAACCGCCATCGTGTGGGATAAAGAGACCGGTAAGCCAATCTACAACGCCATTGTCTGGCAGGATCCGCGTACTGCGGACTACTGTAACAAGCTGAAGAAAGAGGGACTGGAAGAGTACATCCAGCACACCACCGGTCTGGTGATTAACCCGTACTTCTCCGGCACCAAAGTGAAGTGGATTCTCGACAACGTGGAAGGTGCGCGTGAGCGTGCAAAACGTGGCGAGCTGCTGTTCGGAACCGTTGATACCTGGCTGGTGTGGAAAATGACACAGGGCCGCGTACACATCACCGATCACACCAATGCCTCGCGTACCATGATGTACAACATCCACAAGCTGGAGTGGGATGAGCGCATGCTGGAGATCCTTGATATTCCGCGCGAAATGCTGCCGGAAGTTAAAGGCTCTTCTGAAATCTACGGCCAGACCAACATCGGTGGTAAAGGCGGTACGCGTATTCCTATCGCCGGTATTGCAGGTGACCAACAGGCAGCGCTGTACGGCCAGCTGTGTGTGCAACCTGGCATGGCGAAAAACACTTACGGCACTGGCTGCTTCATGTTGATGAACACCGGTACCGAAGCGGTGACCTCCACCCACGGCCTGCTGACCACCATCGCCTGCGGCCCACGCGGTGAAGTGAACTATGCACTGGAAGGTGCGGTGTTTATCGGCGGCGCGTCCATTCAGTGGCTGCGTGATGAGATGAAGCTGATCAGTGATTCAACTGACTCTGAATACTTCGCGCTGAAAGTGAAAGACACCAACGGCGTTTACATGGTGCCAGCCTTCACCGGTCTGGGCGCACCATACTGGGATCCGTATGCGCGTGGCGCCATCTTTGGTCTGACACGTGGTGCGAATGCTAACCACATCATCCGCGCGACTCTGGAATCCATCGCTTACCAGACGCGTGACGTACTGGAAGCCATGCAGAATGATGCCGGTACGCGCCTGCAATCCCTGCGTGTTGATGGCGGTGCGGTTGCCAACAACTTCCTGATGCAGTTCCAGTCAGACATTCTGGGTACCCGCGTTGAGCGTCCAGAAGTGCGTGAGGTCACAGCATTAGGCGCCGCTTACCTGGCGGGCCTGGCGGTTGGCTTCTGGAGCGATCTGGAAGAAGTGCGTGCGAAAGCCGTGGTTGAGCGCGAGTTCCGCCCAAGCATTGAAACCACCGAACGTAACGTACGTTACGCTGGCTGGAAGAAAGCTGTCGCGCGCGCACAAGCGTGGGAAGACTCAGAGTAATACTCAACTGACCCGCGGCACCCTGCCGCGGGTTTTTCTACCCGTCTCACTTTCCCCTCCGTGCTACACTGCTTGCCTGTTTTTTATCAGGTGCAACCATGAAACGAGAACTCGCGATTGAATTTTCCCGTGTGACCGAAGCCGCTGCGTTAGCGGGCTATCACTGGTTAGGACGCGGCGATAAAAATGCGGCTGACGGCGCAGCCGTTCACGCCATGCGCATTATGCTCAATACCATCGATATCGACGGCCAGATTGTGATTGGCGAAGGCGAAATCGATGAAGCCCCGATGCTGTATATCGGAGAAAAAGTCGGTACCGGCCGTGGCGACGCGGTGGATATCGCCGTAGACCCGATTGAAGGCACACGCATGACGGCCATGGGCCAGGCCAACGCGCTGGCCGTGCTGGCGGTGGGCGATAAAGGCAGCTTCCTGCACGCACCTGATATGTACATGGAAAAGCTGATTGTCGGGCCGGGCGCACGTGGGACCATCGATCTCAATCTGCCGTTGGAAACCAACCTCAAAAACATCGCTATCGCACTCGATAAGCCCCTCAGCCAACTGACCGTCTCGATTCTGGCCAAACCCCGCCACGATGCGGTGATTGCGCAGTTGCAGCAACTCGGCGTGCGCGTGTTTTCCTTCCCGGATGGTGATGTGGCCGCATCCATTCTCACCTGCATGCCAGACAGTGAAGTTGATGTTCTCTACGGTATCGGCGGCGCGCCAGAAGGCGTAGTGTCAGCGGCAGTGATCCGTGCGATGGATGGCGACATGCAAGCCCGCTTGCTGGCGCGTCACGACGTCAAAGGGGATAGCGAAGAGAATCGCCGTCTTGGCGAGCAAGAGCTGCAACGTTGCGCCGAGATGGGCATTAAAGCCGGAGAAGTGCTGAAGCTGGAGGAGATGGCGCGTAACGATAACGTGATTTTCGCTGCCACCGGCATCACCACCGGTGACCTGCTGAAAGGCATCACCCGCAACGGTAACATCGCCACCAGCGAAACCCTGTTGGTGCGCGGCAAATCACGCACCATTCGCCGCATCCAGTCGATCCATTATCTGGACCGCAAAGACGCGGCGCTGCATCAGTTTATCCTGTAATCGCCTGTTTGCCGCTCTCAGGATGACGTGAGAGCGGCCACCAGCACAGCAACATCACCAGTGACGTCACAAACATCAGCATGCCAAGGCTGGACTGATCGTGCTGAGGTAACAGCGCGGATAGCCAGGCAATCACGCCTGAACCCAAATTCTGCAAGCCACCAATCAGCGCACCCGCACTGCCCGCTAACCAGGCATAGGGTTCCATTGCGCCAGAGGTCGCCAGCGGGAACAGCATACCGGCACCAAAGAAGAACAACGCGGCTGGCACCAGCAGCGTCCAGATATTCATGATGCCGAACCAGGCTGGGACCCACATCAATAAACCAGCCAGCAAGCAACTGTTGACGCCATACCACATCAGCGTGTGCCAGGATTTCTGCTCACGCCCGGCAAACCATGCGCCAAAGAACGCCGCCGGAATGGGCAGAATAAACAGAATACTGACGGTCAACCCATCAAGACCCAGCACACCTCCGAGCAGCACGCCACAGCTGGCCTCAAACACCGCGATGCCTGCCAGTGCGCCAATCAGCAGTAGCAGAAAGCGCACAAAATTGCCGTCACTGAGCAACGTGGCATAACGACGCAGGAACGGCGTAGCAGGCGTTTCAACGGGACGCGTTTCCGGTAACCACCGCGCCATAGAGGCCGTTACGCCCACACACAGCAGCAGCAGGAAGGCGAAACAGGCGTGCCAGCCAAACAGATGCGTGAGCAATGCGCCTATCACCGGTGCCAGCAGTGGGCTGACCAGAATGCCCATATTCAGCAGACTGTTAGCCTGGCGCAGCGCAATACCCGAATAGAGATCGCGTGGCATGGTGCGCGCCATCACACCCGCCACGCCAGTCCCCAGCCCTTGCACCGCGCTGCCGAGGACTAAAATGTGTAGCGAGGGTGCGAACATGGCGATCAACGCGCCCACGGCAAAGATCGTCATGCCGATAAGGATCACCGGGCGACGACCAACATTGTCTGACAGTGGGCCGTAGATCAGCTGCGATCCGCCATAGGTCATCAAGTATGCGGCCATCACCTGCTGCATGGTGCCGCTGCGCACATTGAGCGCTTCCGCCATGTTGGCCATCGCCGGAACATAGATCGTTTGCGCCATCTGACCCACGGCCACTAAAACGATCAGCATGAATAACAGGAAGCGGTTTTGCGTTTTATTTTTCAACATGGAACAAAATGTCTGCCTGAGAAACAAAATTAAGACAGCATGAAAAAATGCCATCTGAAATGAATGGCGGCAAAAATATCAGGATTGAGTGACAAATCGAGAGGTGAGCGCAAAGTGGTTTACGCGCAGGCGGCAAGCTTATGTACCAGGCTTGTAAAGTGGTCGCTACAGTTGCTGATCTGTGCGCTCCATTTGTCGCTGAGAGCGCTTTGCCCGGCACAGGGCTGGAAATGAGCTGGCTGGCTGACGATGATAGTGACATGCCTGAATAATCAACAATAAGGAGCGATCATGGCAGAGTGGATCAATGCTGAAGTGAAAGAAGTGAAAAACTGGACCGACGCACTGTTCAGCCTGCGCGTTACCGCGCCCATTGATGCTTTCACCGCCGGGCAATTTGCCAAACTGGCGCTGGAGATTGACGGCGAACGCGTACAGCGCGCTTACTCTTATGTGAATGCCCCGCAGGATCCGCTGCTGGAGTTTTATCTGGTCACGGTACCGGAAGGTAAACTCAGCCCGCGTTTACAGGCATTACAGCCTGGCGATCAGGTGATGGTGACCAAAGAAGCCGCAGGATTTTTTGTGCTCGACGAAATTCCCGACTGCCGCACCCTGTGGATGTTGGCTACCGGCACCGCAATCGGTCCCTACTTGTCGATTCTGCAGCAAGGTGAAGGCCTGGAACGTTTTGACAATATTGTGCTGGTTCATGCCGCGCGCTATGCCGATGACCTGAGCTTTTTACCGCTGATGCAGCAGTTGCAACAGCGCTATCAGGGCAAACTGCATATCCAAACGGTGGTGAGCCGCGAAGAGATAGCCGGTTCACTGCACGGCCGTGTGCCACAATTGATAGAAAGCGGAGCATTAGAACGTGCCGTTGGCTTGCCGATGACAGCTGACACCAGCCACGTGATGCTGTGTGGCAATCCACAAATGGTGCGTGATACCCAGCAGTTGTTGAAAGAGTCGCGTGATATGCGCAAACATTTCAAACGCAAACCCGGTCATATGACCAGCGAACATTACTGGTGATAAGTGCGGTGTGATTAATGTCAGATTTTTCTCAGTGCGAGTTTTGACTTTGGTCGGTAAAAACCGTTCTAATCATGGGCTAAGTGAATGATTTAGGGCCGAAGCAATGAAGAACCTGCCAGTCGCGCTGCTTGTTAGCCTCGCACTGACATTTCCCGCCTGGGCGGAGGATGCACCTGCGCAGGATCGTAGCGATCATCTGCCCGCTGCGCCCTATTTGCTGGCGGGCGCGCCCACCTTTGATATGACCATCGCGCAGTTCCGCGAAAAATATAATGCGGCGAATCCAGAACAGCCGCTGCTGGAATATCGCGCTATCGATAATCGCGACGACAAGAGCAACCTGACGCGCGCTGCCAGCAAAATCAGCGAAACGCTGTACGCTTCCACCGCATTGGAGCAAGGCACCGGAAAAATCAAAACGCTACAAATCACCTGGCTACCGGTTCCAGGCCCTGACATGAAAGCCGCGCAGGCCCGCGCCATGGATTACATGACCGCCCTGCTGCGCTTTTTCATGCCGGGATTGTCACTTGAAGACGGACGCAAAAAACTCGATTCCCTCCTCAGTGCCGGTAAAGGCGTGCGCTATTTTGCTCGCAACGAAGGTGCACTGCGTTTTGTGGTGGCAGACAACGGCGACAAGGGTTTGACCTTCGCGGTTGAGCCAATAAAACTCTCGCTTGCGACCCCCTGATCACTCCGGCAAAAATGACGAAAAGCAAAGCCAGCGGCACATTTGATCTCTATACTGTCTGGCAGACATCGCTGCCCGATGGCAGCGCTATTTCATGAATCGCGTTATGCGGAGGAAAGAATGCGACATCCACTGGTTATGGGTAACTGGAAACTGAACGGCAGTAAGCACATGGCGGGCGAGCTGATCGAAGGTCTGCGCAAAGAGCTGTCAGGTGTGGAAGGTTGTGGTGTAGCGATTGCCCCACCGGCTATCTATCTTGACCTGGCAAAACACGCCATTTCCGGTAGCCACATTGCACTGGGTGCTCAGAACGTCGACGTTAACCTGTCAGGCGCATTCACCGGTGAAACCTCCGCAGACATGCTGAAAGACGTCGGCGCGAAATACATTATTATCGGCCACTCTGAGCGCCGTACTTACCACAAAGAAAGTGACGAGTTCATCGCGAAGAAATTTGCGGTGCTGAAAGCGGCTGGTCTGATTCCCGTCCTGTGCATCGGTGAAACCGAAGCAGAAAACGAAGCGGGCAAAACCGAAGAAGTGTGCGCACGTCAGATCGACGCGGTACTGGAAACTCAGGGTGCTGCTGCCTTTGAAGGCGTGGTTATCGCTTACGAGCCAGTCTGGGCGATCGGTACCGGTAAATCAGCCACCCCTGCACAGGCTCAGGCCGTGCACAAATTCATCCGTGACCACATCGCGAAGAAAGATGCGGCGATTGCTCAGCAGGTGATCATTCAGTACGGCGGTTCTGTTAACGATAAAAATGCGGCAGAACTGTTCACCCAGCCAGACATTGATGGCGCGCTGGTTGGCGGTGCATCACTGAAAGCGGACGCTTTCGCAGTTATCGTGAAAGCCGCTGCGGCAGCGAAAAACGCTTAAGCTGTAGACTGCGGTTTAAAGGGCGGCCCAAGGGCCGCCTTTTTCATCATTACACGTAGCGGCGCAATTTATTGCGCGATAAATCGCGCCGCTACGGTTGGGTAGTGAGGGCGCGCATTGGCGGTCGTGGGTTTTATTAATGCAAAATCTGGCATTGATGGTCCTGCAACTCTTCCGCCGAACCGCTATTCAACTTCAGCCAGTTCCGCTCCAACGCCAGTAACGCCAGGCGACCATCCGGTAACGCGACCAATGCCAGCCCATATTTCCCCATCTCACTGCGTGCATTTGGCACTTCTTCTGCCAGACGGATAAATGCGCTTTGTTGCGCCAGTTCAGCGGTCGAAAGCGTACGAATCAGATAATGATGTTTGCGCAGCGTAGCGGATTGCCACTGCTCGTTAAGTCGTGCCGTCATGCTATCCAACTGCTGGCGAATATCTGGACGTAAGCAGGAAATGTGGATGTGCAGCTGATTCTGCGAGCGACCATATTGCGCATTTATCGCCAGCGACAGTGCGCTATCATCAATCGGCGCACCGCGTTTTTTCGCCAGTAAACTGCGCTGCTGCCAGGCGGCAGCAAACAGATTTGGCGTAGTGGGTTCGAGAATGATGGGGCTTTCCATGCCGGTGATTTTCTCAATCGGCATCAGTAAAAACTGTAATGGCCCGTTGAGGTCTTTTAACGTGACATAACCCTGAGCAGTGTTAACCTGCTGGCAAGGGGCAGGATTGCCGCTCTTAGCCATATTGGGTACGCACTTCTCACTGATGATCTGCCATAACGCATTAGAATTTTTCTGGAAGTGAAAGGCACTGACGATCAGCCCCACTATCAATAGCAGCAACAACACGGTCAATAACTTCAGGGTACGACGACTTCCCTGCATGGCCTGGCCCTCTGTTCATCACCTGCCTGCATCCTCGCCTGCCGAATGGGTAAAGTCACGGACTTTTGCTGCCACGCAAAGCAAAACGGCCAGCGCAAGGCTGACCGTTTCAATTTAAAGATGATGCGATTACGGTTTCATCACCTGATCATAGCTGCCACCATCGGCGAAGTGGGTTTTCTGGGCCTGTGTCCAGCCACCAAACTTACTGTCGATTGTGAAGAGTTTGACCGGGGCAAAAGTACTGGCAAACTTCTTGGCCACTTCAGGATCGCGTGGACGATAGAAGTTTTCCGCCGCGATGGTCTGGCCTTCCGGTGAGTAAAGGTACTTCAGATACTCTTCGGCGACTTTGCGCGTGCCCTGCTCATCCACCACTTTGTCTACCACGGAAACCGTTGGCTCCGCCAGAATCGACTCGCTCGGGGTGACGATTTCAAATTTGTCTTTACCCAGCTTATTCACCGCCAGATAGGCTTCGTTTTCCCAGGCAATCAGCACATCGCCAATACCACGTTCAACAAAGGTATTGGTCGCGCCGCGCGCGCCGGAATCCTGCACTTCCACATTCTTGAACAGCGCTTTCACATAAGCCAGCGCTTTGGCCTGATCGCCATGGTTTTGGTCCAGTGCCCAGCCCCATGCGGCCAGATAGTTCCAACGTGCGCCGCCAGAGGTTTTCGGGTTCGGGGTGATGACCGAGACACCAGGCTTAATCAAATCGTTCCAGTCATGGATGCCCTTCGGGTTGCCTTTGCGTACCAGGAACACGATGGTTGAGGTGTAAGGTGCGGAGTTATCAGGCAGGCGTTTGATCCAGTTCTTATCGATACGACCACGGTCAGCAATGGCATCCACGTCAGACTGCAGCGCCAGCGTCACCACATCGGCACGAATGCCGTTGATGACTGAGGTTGCCTGCTTACCTGAACCGCCGTGCGACTGGCGAATCACCACGTTGTCGCCGGTCTCTTGTTTGTAGTGAGCGCTAAACGCTTTGTTGTACTGCTCGTACAACTCACGCGTTGGATCGTAAGAAACGTTTAACAGCTGGATATCCTTTGCCAAAACACTGGTTGAAGCCAGTAACAGGGTGACACCAATACTCCACTTGTTCATTGCTTGCTCTCCCGAGGTCGTTATAGAACAAGACTGACACAAACCAATCCATAGATTAAAGAATTAAAAAAGAGTGTTTATAACTTTGGGGAATATAAGGTTGCACAAAAAAGGGCGCGATTAAGGTCGCGCCCTGATGCAGTTTGATTAGTAGAGTTTTTTCGCAGTGTCGAGCCAATCGCGTTTGAACGGACGCTTCATGTTCTCAATCGCATCGATGATGTCGTGGTGCACCATCTTCTCGTTTTGGATACCGACGCAACGGCCGCCGTAACCCTGCAACAGCAGCTCAATAGAGTAAGCACCCATGCGTGAAGCCAGAATACGGTCATAGGCACATGGCGCACCGCCACGCTGAATGTGACCAAGTACGGTGGCACGGGTTTCACGTTTGGTTTCCGCTTCAATGTAATGTGCCAGGTCGTCGATATCACAGATGTGCTCAGTGATCGCCACAATGGCGTGCTTTTTACCTTTAGCGATACCGGCTTTGATCTCTTCCACCAGCTCTTCGCGGGTGTAAGGGATTTCCGGCAGCACGATAAATTCGCAACCGCCAGCAATCGCAGCAGCCAGGGTAAGATCACCGCAGTAACGACCCATCACTTCAACGATAGAGATACGCTGGTGTGAAGATGAGGTGTCGCGCAGACGGTCAATCGCTTCCACCACGGTCTCCAGTGCGGTGAAGTAACCAATGGTGTAGTCGGTTCCTGCTACGTCGTTATCAATGGTGCCAGGCAGACCAATACACGGGAAGCCCATTTCGGTCAGACGCTTGGCACCCATGTAGGAGCCGTCACCGCCAATCACCACCAGCGCATCAATGCCGCGCTTTTTCATGTTCTCAATCGCGACCTGGCGAACTTCCTCATTACGGAAATCCGGGAAGCGCGCAGAGCCAAGGAAAGTGCCGCCACGGTTGATCATGTCTGACACGCTGTAACGGTCGAGGTTGATCATGCGATCTTCATACAATCCCAGATAGCCGTCGTAGATACCAAAAACTTCAAGGCCTTCACTCAGCGCGGAACGGACAACTCCGCGAATGGCTGCGTTCATGCCTGGGGCGTCACCGCCGCTGGTCAGTACTCCGATTTTTTTGATCATGACAACCTCTGGATTGTTCAAAGCTAAGGATTATTCCTGCCTGCCGACCGGTGTAAACCCATTCACGATCGTGCGGCTTAATAGTTGCAGATAGTATATCAAAGGCTTGATGCTGAATTGATTCAGGTCAGACAAGTTTTCGCTAATTTTTTACAGAGTTGTTAGCGTTACGTCATTTTTATCACGCAACGCCATGATATTTAACCGCTAAAACTGAAAAAAACCTTGCTGATTTTCAGGCACCACCGAACAGGGATCCTGATGAATGATTACGTCAGAACCGGGAAATTTTTGCCGCAATGCTTGCTCAATCTGATCGGCCACCTGATGCGCCTGCAGCAACGGCAAGTGATCATCCATTTCCAGGTGCAGCTGTATAAAACGCGTCGGCCCAGACTGACGCGTACGTAACGCATGCGCACCACGTACGCCTGGCCAGTCACTGACGACATCAATAATTGCCTGTTTTTCTTCTTCCGGCAACGCGCGATCCAATAGCGATTGCACCGCTTCATAGCCCATACGCAATGCGTTATAGAGAATGTAGACGCCGATCCCCAAGGCGAATAACGCATCTGCCCTGACAAAACCATAGCTGCTTAACACCAGGGCAACCAGAATTGCGCCGTTCATCACCACATCGGATTGATAGTGCAGCATATCCGCTCGAATGGCCTGGCTACGTGTGCGCCTGACAACCCAGCGCTGGAACGTCACCAGCAACAACGTTGAGAACAGAGCAACCACCGTCACCACAATGCCTACCAGCGGCGAATGCAGCGTATTGGGTGACGCCAGGTGCTGAATACCGGTGAGGAAGAGAAACAGGGCAGAACCAGAGATGAACATGCTCTGAGCCAGCGCTGCCAGTGACTCCGCTTTACCGTGACCAAAGGTATGATCATCATCGGCTGGCTGTAATGAATAGCGCACCACTAAGAGGTTAGTGAGTGATGCCGCAATATCGACCAGTGAATCGACCAGTGCGGCCAGCATGCTGACTGAACCGGTTAGCCACCAGGCAAAAACTTTGACGATTAACAGCAGTGTCGCCAATGTCGTTGCTGCCAGCGCCGCCCGATTGACGAGTTTTGCATAGGAGGGATCCATGCCTTGCCTCATTAAAGCGCACGCAAAAGCGCCACGCCGTTGTTAAATCATGGCTAAAGTTTATCATCGGCCAGCTTAAGGTGCGTGAATTGAATATTAAGTTAATGATGCGTCAGCGCAATGACAGGCAAAAAAAACCCCGCCATCATGGCGGGGAAGACAGGGATGGTGTCTATGGCAAGGAAAACAGGGATACTATGTTACTGGTTACTGCTGGTACTACTCACTGCATGCAGCGGTGGTGATGGCTGCAATCCGGAGAGCTGACGCATATTGTTGAGACGCCGCTCATAATTCTGCTGCAATAACGCTTGCTGTGCAGGCGTAAGCAGGTGATACATCTGGTTACGAACCCGAGCCATCTCAACTTGCAGTTCAACCTGCGCGCGGGCTTGTTTTTCTGCCTGCTGGCGGATAGCCGATTCGTTAAATTTGTCTGCAATGACAAGGTCATGCATAGTTTCAATGTCCTGAACGCTCAATACGGGGCGTTCGTGTCGCGCTTGCTGCATCAGGTCTCGCATCTGTTGCCGCTGTTGTTCAGTCAGCTCAATGCCATCGAACATGTGGCTTTGCGGATTTTGCGTCATACTGCCTGTCGTCAATCCGCTGTTCTGATGCATCTCGTCAATCGTCGTCGTGTCTGCTGCTTCTGCGCTGGCGTGACTGAGAACCATCGCTGAGGCAATGACGACGGCGGTTAAGTAGCGCATCGTTTACTCCCAGTTCGTTCCGTTTTGCGATTCAACGAGAGCTAGTGTACGGCGATGGCTGCAAACATCCGTCAGGGGGTGTAAAACTACGTAAAGCGTTGGATTGCAGGTCATGGAACACGGTATTTTGCCTGCGGAGGGCAATAAAAAATGAATAAAATCCTGTTGGTTGATGACGACCGCGAATTAACTTCGCTGCTTAAAGAACTGCTTGAAATGGAAGGTTTTGAGGTGATTGTCGCCGGTGATGGCGAGCAGGCGCTCAACCTACTGGACAACACCGTTGACTTGTTATTGCTCGACGTCATGATGCCGAAAAAGAACGGTATCGATACGTTGAAAGAATTACGCCAGCAACATCAGACCCCGGTCATTATGCTGACCGCGCGTGGCAGTGAGTTAGATCGCGTTCTAGGCCTTGAGCTGGGCGCGGACGACTATCTGCCAAAACCGTTTAACGACCGCGAACTGGTAGCGCGTATCCGCGCTATTTTGCGCCGTTCAAACTGGAGCGAACAGCAACAGCAGCATGACAACAGCTCGCCAACGCTGGAAGTGGATTGTTTACGCCTGAATCCCGGTCGCCAGGAAGCCAGTTTCGATACTGAAACACTGGATCTTACGGGTACCGAATTCACCCTGCTTTATTTGCTGGCACAGCATTTGGGTCAGGTGGTTTCGCGCGAACATCTAAGCCAGGAAGTACTGGGCAAACGCCTGACGCCGTTTGACCGTGCCATTGACATGCATATCTCTAACCTGCGTCGTAAATTGCCGGAACGTCGTGATGGTCATCCGTGGTTTAAAACTCTGCGCGGACGCGGCTATCTGATGGTTTCGGCATCATGATTGGAAGTTTGACCACCCGCATCTTCGCCATCTTCTGGCTCACGCTGGCGTTGGTGTTGATGCTGGTTTTGATGGTGCCCAAACTCGACTCGCGCCAGATGACATCGCTGCTGGAAAGTGAGCAACGACAGGGCACCATGATTGAACAGCACGTTGAAGCTGAGCTGTCACAAGACCCGCCTAACGATTTGATGTGGTGGCGTAGGCTATTTCGCGCCATCGATAAATGGGCGCCGCCGGGGCAACGCTTATTGCTGGTGACCAGTGAAGGCCGCGTCATCGGCGCTCAACACAATGAAATGCAGGTGATCCGTAACTTTATTGGCCAGGCAGATAACGCCGATCATCCGCAGAAGAAGAAGTATGGTCGAGTGGAAATGGTCGGCCCCTTCGCCGTGCGCGATGGCGAAGACAATTACCAACTTTACCTGATTCGACCTGCCACCAGTTCGCAGCTGGATTTTGTTAACCTGTTATTTGATCGACCTTTACTGCTGCTGATTGTCACGATGCTGATCAGCTCGCCACTGCTGTTATGGCTGGCGTGGAGCCTGGCTCGCCCGGCACGCAAACTGAAGTATGCGGCCGATGAAGTAGCAAGCGGTAACTTACGCCAGCATCCTGAACTGGAATCCGGCCCACAGGAGTTTCTCGCCGCAGGATCGAGCTTCAACCAAATGGTGAGTGCGCTAGAACGTATGATGACTGCTCAACAGCGCCTGCTGTCTGACATCAGCCATGAACTGCGCACGCCGCTTACGCGCCTTCAGTTGGCCACAGCGCTGCTGCGTCGTCGTAACGGTGAAGGTAAAGAGCTACAACGTATCGAAACGGAAGCACAGCGCCTGGATGGCATGATTAACGATCTGCTGGTGCTGTCGCGCACGCAACACAAAAATGCGCTGGTGAGTGAAGCGATGAAGGCAAACCAGCTTTGGAATGGCGTGCTGGAAGACGCCAAATTCGAAGCAGAGCAGATGGGTAAAACCATGGATGTGCCTTACCCGCCTGGCCCATGGCCGCTCTATGGCAACCCGCATGCGCTGGAGAGTGCGTTGGAAAATATCGTGCGTAATGCGTTGCGCTATTCCCACAACCACATCAGTGTCAGCTTCTCAGTAGATATTCAGGGTATCACTGTCCACGTCGATGATGATGGCCCAGGCGTCAGTGCCGAGGATCGCGAACAGATTTTCCGTCCGTTTTATCGCACAGATGAAGCGCGCGATCGTGAATCCGGTGGCACCGGTTTAGGTCTGGCGATTGTTGAAACGGCCGTCCAGCAACACCGAGGTTGGGTGAAAGCGGATGACAGTCCACTGGGGGGCCTGCGTCTTACGCTGTGGTTACCGCTGTACTCCGCTCGCCAATAATTTGCTATGCTTCGGCCCTCGTTTCCGGGGGCCTTATGCTGAACATCGTTTTATTTGAACCTGAAATCCCGCCAAATACCGGCAATATCATCCGCCTCTGTGCGAACACCGGCTTTCAGTTGCATCTGATTGAGCCGCTGGGCTTTGCCTGGGATGATAAACGCCTGCGCCGTGCCGGGCTGGACTATCACGAATACACCTCGCTGAAGAAACACGCCAATTATGCGGCGTTTCTCGCGTCAGAAGCCCCACAGCGCCTCTTTGCCTTAACCACCAAAGGGACACCGGCACATAGCGCGGTAAGCTATCAGAAAGGGGATTATTTGCTGTTTGGTCCAGAAAGCCGTGGATTACCGGCAGAGATTCTTAATGCGCTGCCTGCAGAGCAGAAGATCCGCATTCCGATGATGGCGGAAAGTCGCAGTATGAACCTGTCAAATGCGGTATCGGTGGTGGTGTATGAAGCGTGGCGCCAGCTTGATTACAGTGGCGCACTGATCAAAAGCTAGATGCCGTCGCCGTATTCAAAACCGGCGCCATTGAAGAGTTGATCCATATCCATTGATGGCTTATCACTGGTGGGTTTGCCGACGATGCGCGCCGGTACGCCTGCCGCTGTGGTATGCGGGGGGACGGGTTGCAAGACGACCGACCCGGCGCCAATTTTCGCGCCGCGTCCCACTTCAATATTGCCCAGAATCTTGGCGCCCGCCCCAATCATCACGCCTTCACGGATCTTCGGATGGCGATCGCCGCTGGTTTTACCGGTACCGCCTAACGTCACCGACTGCAAAATCGACACGTCGTTTTCCACCACCGCCGTTTCACCAATGACGATGCCCGTTGCATGGTCGAGCATGATGCCGCGACCAATACGTGCAGCCGGGTGAATATCCACGGCGAAGGAGACTGAGATTTCATTCTGCAGGTAAACAGCCAGAGCGCGACGCCCCTCTTTCCACAGCCAGTGGCCAATGCGATAGGCTTGCAACGCATGGAAGCCTTTCAGATAGAGCAGAGGTGTGGAATATTTATCGACGGCCGGGTCACGCATACGCACTGCCTGGATATCATAAGCCGCTGAGACAATCATCTCTGGGTCTTCACGATAGGCTTCTTCAACGATCTCGCGCACGGCGATGGCAGGCATAATGGGGTTCGCCAGTTTGTTCGCCAGCATGTAGCTCAGCGCACTGCCGAGGTTCTCATGCTTGAGCAATGTCGCGTGATAAAAACTGGCCAGCATGGGTTCACAATCAGCCAGCGCTCTGGCTTCAGCTTTGATGTTGTTCCAGACCAGTTCTAACTCTTCTGACGACATTGCTCTGTGCTCCCGATAAAAAAAGCGCCTGAGAGGCGCTGCAGGTGGTTTAGCTGGGCATCCGGCTTCAGCTTTGGCTGTTTTCGTCCTTCCTTGCACGGCCAAGTAAACTCAATGCTGCCTCTCGCGCCGATTTTTCGCAATACAAGACCTGATAAATCTGCTCAGTTATCGGCATCTCGACACCCATTCGTGCCGCCAATGCTTTGACTTCTTTAGTGTTTCGATAACCTTCTACAACTTGTCCGATAATGCGTTGTGCCTCATCAACGCTCTCACCCTGCCCCAGCATCATGCCAAAACGACGGTTGCGTGATTGATTATCGGTACAGGTCAGCACTAAATCGCCTAGTCCCGCCATCCCCATAAAAGTGGTGGGATCAGCACCTAACGCAGCTCCCAGGCGGCTCATTTCTGTCAGGCCACGCGTGATGAGCGCGGTTCGGGCGTTAGCGCCAAAACCGATACCATCAGAAATGCCAGCGCCAATGGCGATCACGTTTTTCACGGCACCGCCAAGTTGCACACCGATGAAGTCCGGATTGTTATAAACGCGGAAGCTTTTACCGCAGTGCAGTTTTTGCTGCAGATCGTCAGCGAATTGCGCATCCGTAGCTGCCAGCGCAATGGCGGTTGGCAATCCTGCCGCAAGTTCTTTCGCAAAGGTTGGTCCGGAAATCACCGCCAGCGGAATGCTATCGCCCAGAATTTCACGTGCGACATCCTGCAATAAACGCCCGGTTTCTTTCTCCAGGCCCTTAGTTGCCCAGACAATGCGAGAATCCGCGCGCAGATGTGGCTTAAGCTGAGTCAGCACGTCGCCAAAAACATGGCTGGGCACGACCACAAGCAGATCGCGGCTGGCATTAACGACTGTCGCCAGATCGGCCTCAGGGGCAAGATTATCGGGGAAAGGAACATCGGGCAGGAAAGCGGTATTGCATCGGTCAGCTTTGAGCTGCGCCACGCTTTGTGGGTTGTGGCCCCAAAGTAATACCGGATGGCCGTTGCGGGCCAGAGTGATGGCCAATGCGGTGCCGTACGAGCCGGCACCGATGACGCTAATAGAAGCGTTAAGTGTAGTCATCAGGCATCCTGACGTGGCGCTTCGCCTTCACCTTGCTGCTGCAGATAGTTCATGAACAGGGCATCAAAGTTAACTGGCGCCAGATTGAGCTGCGGGAAAGTACCACGCGATACGAGGCTGGTGATGCACTCACGCGCATAAGGGAACAGAATGTTCGGGCAGTAAGCACCCAAGCAATGCGCCATCTGCGTACCTTCAATACCGCCGATAGTGAAGATACCTGCCTGCTGTACTTCACACAGGAACGCGGTGTCTTCACCCACAGTTGCGGTCACAGTCACACGCAGAACGACTTCGTACACTTCATCAGCCAGCTGAGACGAAGCTGTGTCCAGATCCAGCTTCACTTCAGGTTCCCACTCTTTCTGGAAAACCTGAGGGGCATTTGGCGCTTCGTAAGAAACGTCTTTGGTATAGACACGTTGAATCTGGAACTGCATTTCGTTAGTAGAATGTTCTGACATGTGACTAAATCCTGTGAGTTAAATTGTCTTATCGAGAAATTATGCCTGGAGTAAGGGATCCAATCCCTGACGCCCATCCAGCGCGTAAAGATCGTCACAGCCACCAATGTGCTGTGCATCAATAAAAATTTGTGGAACCGTTGTACGCCCGCTGCGTTGGATCATTTCTTCACGTTTCGTCGCGTTCCCATCAATAGGAATCTCCTTGAACGACACGCCTTTTTGATCCAGCAACGCCTTTGCTCTGTGGCAATACGGGCAGGTCACTTTGGTATAAATCTCTACATTAGCCATGCGGATACCTCAGGGAATTATTTACCACGTACCAGCGGCAGGTTCTCACCACTCCAGCCGCTCACGCCATCTTTCAGCACAGAAACGTTCTCAAAACCTGCGGCACTCAATTTCGCTGCCGATTCACCCGCGCTTTGGCCGGTGGCACATACCACAATTATGGGCTGTGACTTGTGCTTTTCCAGGTCGGCAAAGCTGCCTTTTTTAATATCAGCGGCGGCAACGTTAATCGCCCCTGAAATGTGTCCTTTGCGATAGTCATCGCGCGAGCGCACGTCTACAACCACCGCGTCCTCTTTGTTAATCAGGTGGGTTGCTTCGCCACGGCTGATGGTTTTTATCTTAGAGAACATTCCTTTAACGGTGGTCACAATCACCAGAACGAGTAAAACAACCCATGCCAGACTAAGGATGGTGTGATTGCTTGCAAACTGCATAATATCTTGCATGAGGGGTAACGACTCCAGACCGGGCTAATTAAGCTAAAACAAGGGTTCTGAGTATACCTGCGCCACTTCTCATGTACAGTCGTGAAGCGGGCAGAGTTACGATTTGTGCGTCATTTTCCAAAAAAAGTGTTCTAATCGCAAAATTAAGACAAAGTTAATGCCAGTAAGCTCGGCACGGACATCTTTCGTTAAGCAAAACCCGCCCGGGATAACTGGTAAGCGGCTGTTCATCGTGGAATAATTATCGACTATGAAGGGAAAAGCGACCGTTACACACACAAGGACTCGCCACAACGGCCCAGCGCATCCGTTGTTATTTTGCTGGTCCGAAATCTCCCGAAGCCTGCTCTGTGCGGGCGCGCTGTTGTTGCCAATTGCCGCTCACAGCGCCGATGACAGCAAAACACAGCTGAAATCCATTCAGCAAGATATCGCCGAGAAAGAAAAGAGCGTCAAAGCGCAGAAACTGCAGCGCAGCAAGCTCCTTGACCAACTGCAAAGCCAGGAAAAAGTGATTGCTCAAGCCAGCCGTCAATTGCGCGAAACACGTAATAGCCTGACCGCGCTGAACGGCGAAATCGCACAGATCACCACCTCTATCTCTCACCTGGAAAAACAGCAGGCCCAGCAGGAAAAATTGCTGGCGCAACAACTGGATGCGGCGTTCCGCCAGGGGCAGCACAATGGTTTGCAATTGCTGTTAGGTGGTGAAGAAGCGCAGCGCAGTGAGCGTATTCTGGCTTATTTCGGCTATCTCAATGCCGCACGTCAGAAAAACATCGACGATCTCAAACAAACCCAGCAGCAGCTCGCGGAACAGCGCCAGGCATTACAAGGCAAACAGGAACAGCAGAAATCGCTGTTGTCACAGCAGCAAACACAGCAAACCAAGCTGGAAACCGCCAGTGCAGCACGCAAGAAAACGCTGACGGTGCTGGAAAGCTCGCTGGAAAAAGATCAAGCCGATCTGGTCGAAATGCGGGAAAACGAAAGCCGCCTGCAAGATAAAATTGCCAAAGCGGAACGTGAAGCACGTGAACGTGCGGAACGCGAAGCACGCGAGGCAGAGAAAGTTCGCCAACGCCAGGCGCAGGCAAAAGCCAAAGGTTCCAACTATCAGCCCACGCAGAGCGAGCGTGAACTGATGGCACGAACCGGCGGACTTGGCAGGCCTGGAGGTCAAGCTCTGTGGCCGGTCAACGGACGCATAGAACATCGCTTCGGCGAATCCATGCAGGGCGAACTGCGCTGGAAAGGTCTGGTGATTGATGCACCAGAAGGTACAGAAGTGAAAGCCATCGCCGATGGACGCGTACTGATGGCCGACTGGCTGCAAGGCTACGGTCTGGTTGTGGTGCTGGAACATGGTAAAGGCGACATGAGTCTTTATGGCTACAACCAAAGTGCGCTGGTGAGCGTCGGTACTCAGGTGAAGGCAGGACAGCCTATCGCTTTAGTGGGTACCAGTGGCGGCCGCGGCACGCCTTCGCTCTACTTTGAAATCCGACGCCAGGGAAAGGCCGTCAATCCACTACCGTGGTTAGGAAGATAAGTGTTGTTTCAGCCCCAAAAGCTTTCAATCGCGCTCTGTGCGCTGTTTTTGTCACTTTCTGCTCAGGCCGGCAAACTTTCGATAGTCATCGACGACTTCGGTTACCGGCCTGTAGAAGAGAACAAAGTGTTGCAAATGCCAGCGGCGATTTCCGTCGCTGTACTTCCCAATGCACCACACGCGCGTGAAATGGCGACCAAAGCCCATCAGGGCGGCCATGAAGTGTTGATCCATCTGCCCATGGCACCGCTTAGTAAGCAGCCACTGGAGAAAGATACCCTCACTCCGGAAATGAGCAGCGAAGAGATCGCACGCATCATTCGCGATGCAACGGGTAAAGTCCCGTTCGCCGTGGGCCTGAACAACCATATGGGCAGCAAAATGACCTCAAGCCTGCCCGGCATGCAGAAAGTGATGCAGGTACTCAACCAGTACAACTACTACTTTCTCGATAGCATGACGATTGGCAACAGCCAGTCCATTCCAGCCTCGCAAGGCACGCATGTAAAAGTACTCAAACGCCGCGTATTCCTCGATGACAGCCAGAATGAAGCTTCGATTCGCGAGCAATTCACCCGCGCAGTTAAACTGGCACAGCGTGATGGCTATGCCATTGCGATTGGTCATCCGCATCCGACCACGGTTCGCGTGTTGCAACAAATGCTGCCATCGCTGCCTGGCGATATCACCTTGGTACGCCCAAGCCAGCTACTGAATGAACCGTTGCATCAGGGATCCGGCCCATCCTCTCAGCCAGCAAAACCGCTGCCCACCAAGTTCCATGCGCCGGGCGTGTGTAAGGTGAGTAAACCGCTACCGCCAGTACCACAAAGCCGTGCGGTGGATCTGATCATCGAGCATGTTTCAGAAAGCAAACTAATCAAACAGTTAGGTTCGCTTTTCTAAGCTAATCGTCAACAACATGAAAAATTAACGTCAGTGCCATTCGGGACTGGCGTTTTTTTCGTTATGATAACGAAATTATTTCCCAGCATTGATGTCAAATTTGCCAGGTTCTTAGGGTTAATCGGATTAATGAAAAAGATTTGGAAAATAAATTTAATCAATAACGTACTGAGTTTGCATGCCAGACTGAGTCAGATTGATAAAAATAAGCAGCCGTTAAGTTCAAATCATGAATTTGAACGCATTGTTATTTTCTCAACGACTGCATTAGGGGATTTACTCTTCAACACCCCAGCCATTAAAGCCATAAAACGCCGTTACCCTGCTGCCAAACTTATGCTGGTATCCAGTGATAAAAACCGCGATCTGGTCGAAAAAAGTGAATGGTTTGATCAAGTCGCCATCTGGGATAATAAAATTGTTCGTGCACCGAACTTGATTAGAAAAATACGTCAATTCCAACCAGACTTAACATTACTTTTACATTCAAGCCTGGGTTACGATATTTTATGCTCCCGCCTTGGTGGTTCAAAGTATATCATTCGAGATAACTTTCGCCATGACAAACCGGTATTTAACCATTGGCTGGATAAATACTCGACCAGCGTAGATGGCCATATCATTCAACGCAAAATGGATTTAATTAGCGTTTTAGGCTGTGATCCGGCCGATATTAAAATGCAGTTTCCGATTGCGGTTAATAAAACGCCGCGCAGCGCTCTGAGTCCAACCATTGGTTTTCAGATGGGGGCATCAGGTAAAAATCGCTGCTGGCCTGTTGAGCATTTTGCTCAATTAGCAGAACGTATTTTCACTGACATTGCTGACTCGAAGGTGATATTGACAGGTGCAGGACAAGACCAGCCAATTGAAAAAGAGTTCTTCAAAATGTTGCCTGAAAAATATCACTCCCGAGTGACGTCTTACATTGGAAAAACCCGTCTTCCAGCGTTGATTGAACTCATCAATTCGATCGATGCATTAGTCACCGGAGACACCGGTCCGCTGCATATTGCCATTACAGCCCAAACGCCAACGGTGAGCCTGTACGTCAGCGCTAACCCACGGCATACAGGCCCGTATCAGGATTTATCGATTCATAAAACGATTCGCATAGAACCGGAAGCAGGCGACGACGCGATCTACCCATTGCGGAAAATCAGCGTCGATACCGTTTTGCAGGAATTGAAGATGGTGATTAAAAAATAATTTCACTGCCAGGTTAGGTTAATAACCTGGCGGATTATTTCTGAGGAAAAAGCACATCCGGCGTGGTTTTTTCAAAAATATCATCGCCTAATCCACTATTTAAACACAAATTATAGGTTTTGATATTTGCGCGGCCCAACTCTCTACTTGCATGCAGAAAAGCAGGTCTGATGATGCTTTCAAAATTAGAAGAGAGAAAACTGGGTAATTTATCTCCCTCACTTTCATAAAACCTTGGCGCGTCAAAGTTATTCATATCGACACCGGCCAATAAGATACGATGAGCACCTAACCACGCGGCAATTTGCAGAGCCCAATAGGCAACGGTACCTGCATCGAAAATCCCCTGACGGATATCCCATGAAAACCCTGCACGGGGTTCAGTGGGGAATATTTTAATGCCGTTTTTTTCTCGGTAATACCGTTCGTAGTCATAGGGCATAACCTTTTCACGGAACACCTTGAAGCTGAGATCTTCGATAATTGCCAATCGACACTGGATGTCGTTTAACAACACGCTCTTAAGCATGTCGTTCAAACAGTGCACAGTGGTGAAAAGCACTAAATTTTTGTCCGCCAGCACGTCCTTAACCAGATTTGCACGTTGCTTAACAAACCCACGATCCACAATGACATAATAAGAAAACTTAACATTATTACGTAAATGATAGGCCCCATTAACACCAATAAAAGTGGTATCGGACAGCTTTTGCAAATCCAGTGAATTGATAGACGGCCCTGTGGCGAGAATGGTCACATCGCCAGACACCTTCGCATGAAGATCACTCAGATTTTCCAGGGGAACATTTTTTCTGCAGTACGATAATTTCTGAATATGATCTTCATCTGCACGTTGAATCGCAATATACGGCCAAAAGTTTTCGTTGTGCCGCATAACCCTGGCATGGGTATAACGATACAATTGCTTGAAGATCGAGTCCATTCAGAGTAATTCCCGCAATTTATCCATGACCCTGTTGGCAGAAATTGCCTGCATGGTGCCATCTTCACCGCGTAGTTCATGCTGATTTTGACCATATCCCCCAATCAAGCCTGGATCGGTTGGCCCAAAGAGCGTGATGTTGGGCCGGTCCAGCGCGGCTGTCAGATGACTCAAGCCGGTATCCACAGAGACCACCGCACGCGCGCCAGCTAACTGCTGCGCAACCTGTTCCAGCGTAAGCTTTGGCAGCACCTCAACATGTGTAAACCCCTCAGCCATTCTTAATGCACGCTGATGCTCATGCTCTGCCCCCCAAGGAAGCTTTATTTTCAGGCCCGTTGGCTGTACCAGCTCTATCAGTTCACGCCAGTGCGATTCCGGCCAGTGTTTATTGTCACGCGTGGTCGCGTGCAGGAACACCAGGTACTGATGTGCATCCTGAGGCAGCGTGGAGAGGAAATGTCGGGCAATTGCATAGTCGCCTTGCGTAGCCGGTTTTTCATATCCAAGGCTTTTGGCAAACAGTTCCCGCGTTCGCTCAACGGCATGCTGTTGCTTATTGATTTCATGACGTTTGTCATACCACCAGCTGGCAAAAGGCTCACGGGCACTCCGGCTGTCTTGCCCGTGTTTGATCCCCTTAGCCAAGCGCGTGACCAGCGCAGCACTTTTAATCAGGCCTTGCGCATCAATGATCACGTCATACTCACGCGATTGCAGGTCACGCTTGAAAAGCACACGCTCTTCACGCTGCTGGCTGCCAAACCAGTGTTTACGCCAGCGGCGAATGGCAACCGGCAGGACTTTATCCACTGCTGGGTGCCAGCCTGGGATTTGAGCGAAGTTCTCTTCCACTGCCCAATCAAAACGGATGCCCGGCATGGCCTGCATCGCATCGGTGAGTGCAGGTAAGGTATGCAGCACGTCTCCCATTGAGGAGGTTTTAACAATCAAAACGTGCATGGCTACTCCCGCACCGGCTGCAGCAGCGCACTCAGTTCCTGATGAACGCGAGCAGGCTGAATATCAATTAAACTCTGGTGATAGCCTTCTTCGGCATCACCCTTACGCACTTTGTGATAGCCCGTGATCAGACGAATAACGCGAGCCTGATGCGACAATGGCGGCGTGAAATCCGGGCTGCTTGGGCCATACAACGCCACAAGTGGGCGATTCAGCGCGGCAGCAATATGCATTAAGCCAGAGTCATTACTGACAACGGCAGCACAGTGAGCAATCAAGATAACGGCCTGCTCCAACTGCGTGTCACCGGCCAGATTTTTGCAGTGTGCACGCGCGTCGTCTGATAGCGTTTGCACAATAGTGTCACCGGTTTCACGATCCTTAGCCGAGCCGAACAGCACAACCTGATAGCCTTCACCAATCAGTTGTTCCGCTAAGGCAGCATAGTGGTAATGCGGCCAGCGCTTAGCCGGGCCAAATTCAGCCCCTGGGCAAAACCCAATAACCGGACGATCGGCGGAAAGTGAAAATTGCGCGGCCGTCATGCGCTTTTCTTCATCATCTACGCGCAGTTGCGGCCAGAGCAAGGGCTGCGGTAACTGCTGGGCAGAAGATACTGGCTGATCATAACCCAGCGCCACATAACGCTCGACCATCAGCGGAAATGCCGGTTTATCCAATACGCGCACATCATTTAGCAAGCCATAACGCATCTCACCACGCCAACCGACACGGCGTTTAATTCCGGCAAAAAACGGCACCAGCGCCGATTTAAACGAGTTAGGCAGCACGTAAGCGCGATCATAGCCACTGGCGCTGAGAGATTTCCCCAAACGACGCCGCTCACCCAGCGCTAAAGCACCATGGCCAAGCGGCATCGCCAGCGCCTGATTGACCTCTGGCATGCGTGACAGTAAAGGCCGACACCAGGCCGGCGCCATCACATCAATCACCGCATCTGGATGCTCAGCCTTGAGCGTGCGATAGAGACTTTGCGACATCATCATATCGCCGACCCAGGATGGGCCAATAACCAGAATTTTCATCGCTGGTGCCGGATTCCTTATGCGTTACGGTTCAGCCAGGCCATGTATTCACCCACACCCTGCGCGACAGTTTTGAACGCCTTGTCGTAACCCGCTGCACGCAGGTTGGTGAGATCGGCCTGGGTGAAGGCCTGATAGCGACCCTTCAGCTTGTCTGGGAACGGAATGTACTCAATCTGGCCTTTCTGGTGGAAATTCAGTACCGCATCCGCCACTTCCTGGAAGGATTCCGCGCGACCCGTGCCGCAGTTATAGATACCCGAAATGCCGTTCTCCCAGCACCACAGGTTAACCGCAACCACATCATCAACGTGGATGAAGTCACGGCGGAAATCGTCGCTGCCTTCAAACAGTTTCGGATTTTCACCGCCGCCGATCTGGGTGTTGAGGTGGAAAGCCACGCTGGCCATGCTGCCTTTATGCCCTTCGCGTGGGCCGTATACGTTGAAGTAACGGAAACCACACACCGGCGAATTCGCCTCTGGCAAAATCTGACGCACATAGTGGTCAAACAGCATTTTTGAGTAGCCATAGACGTTGAGAGGCTGCTCGTACTGGCGTTCTTCGATGAAGTTCTCATTACGGCCGCCGTAGGTGGCGGCTGAAGAGGCATACAGGAACGGAATTTCACGTTCCAGACAGAAATGCAGCAGGTCTTTTGAGTACTGATAGTTGTTATCCATCATGTACTTGCCGTCCCACTCGGTGGTCGCTGAGCAAGCACCTTCATGGAACACCGCTTCAATGGGACCCAGATCTTCGCCGGACATGATGTAAGAGAGGAATTCCTCTTTATCCATGTAATCCGCGATATCGAGGTCCGCGAGGTTCACGAATTTGGTGCCGTCTTTCAGATTATCCACCACCAGAATATCGGTAAGACCGCGATCGTTCAGCGCTTTAACAATGTTGCTGCCAATCATGCCAGCGCCACCGGTTACGATAATCATATGCTTTGCCTTTAAACAGTTTGGGGTGAAACAGGAGGTTTCACGCACTAATGCCTAACATCATAACATTTCAGCCCGAGACAGGCAGCCAGATGACTCTGCAACGGCTGCACAAATCGCAACCATCACGTGAACTATGCTGCAAAACTGAGATTTCCCTGGCGTAAATGTCGGCACGATGCTTTTCGATCAGTAATATGTGCCAAAATTTTGCTATCTGAGGAGCAGAATCATGTCCAGTCAGTTTTATTCGCAAATCCGTCAACAGCTTGAGACAACACGTCAGGACGGATTGTTCAAACAGGAACGCACCATTACGTCGGCACAGCAGGCGGAAATCACCGTCGCCAACAGCCCACCCGTCATTAACTTCTGCGCCAATAACTATCTTGGCCTGGCTAATCATCCTGCGTTAATACAGGCAGCCAAAGAGGGCATGGATTCGCATGGTTTTGGCATGGCGTCGGTGCGCTTCATCTGCGGAACTCAGGATATTCATCAGCAGTTAGAACACAAGCTGGCGGCGTTTCTGGGCATGGAAGATGCCATACTTTTCTCCTCCTGTTTTGATGCCAACGGCGGTCTGTTTGAAACCCTGCTCAGCGCGGAAGACGCCATCATTTCTGATGCGCTCAACCACGCCTCGATCATTGACGGTGTGCGCTTGTGCAAAGCGCAGCGATATCGCTATGCCAATAACGATATGAGCGAGCTACGCATCCGCTTGCAAGAGGCGCGTGATAAGGGCGCGCGTCACATCCTGATCGCCACCGATGGCGTGTTCTCAATGGATGGCGTTATCGCTAATTTGCAGGGTATTTGCGATTTAGCCGACGAATTTGATGCAATGGTGATGGTAGATGATTCTCATGCTGTTGGCTTTGTCGGCGCATCCGGGCGTGGCTCACACGAATATTGTGGCATCATGGACCGCGTTGATATCCTGACCGGCACCTTAGGTAAGGCGTTAGGCGGCGCATCCGGTGGCTACGTGGCCGCCAAAAAAGAGGTCGTCGAGTGGCTGCGTCAACGTTCACGCCCTTACCTGTTCTCTAATTCGCTGGCCCCCGCCATCGTCACCGCCTCACTGCGTGTGCTGGATTTGCTGAGTGAAGGCGATGGCTTACGCCAACGTCTCTGGGAAAATGCCCGCTTCTTCCGCGAAAAAATGACAGCCGCAGGCTTTACGCTGGCGGGAGCCGATCACGCCATTATTCCGGTGATGTTGGGTGATGCCAAAGTGGCACAGCAGTTTGCCAGCCTGCTGCAACAGGAAGGTATTTACGTCACGGGCTTCTTCTATCCCGTGGTGCCACAAGGTCAGGCGCGTATCCGCACGCAGATATCTGCCGGGCACACGCAGGCACAGCTTGAGCATGCCGTCGCGGCCTTTACGCGCATTGGCCAACAGCTGGGTGTGATTACAGGAGCGGCAAAATGAAAGCGCTGGCTAAATTAAAAGCCGAAGAAGGCATCTGGATGATCAACGATGCACCGATTCCAGAACCTGGCCATAACGACCTGCTGATTAAAATTCGCAAAACCGCGATTTGCGGCACGGACGTGCACATCTACAACTGGGATGACTGGTCGCGTAAGACTATTCCCGTCCCGATGATCACGGGCCACGAATATGTCGGTGAAGTCGTGGGAATGGGTGAAGAGGTTAAGGGATTTTCAGTTGGCGATCGCGTTTCGGGTGAAGGCCACATCACCTGCGGCCATTGCCGTAACTGCCGCGCCGGGCGCACGCATCTCTGCCGCAACACGGTTGGAGTGGGTGTCAATCGTCAGGGCTGTTTTGCTGAATATCTGGTTATCCCCGCTTTTAACGCTTTCAAAATCCCCGACAATATTCCGGATGAACTGGCCGCGATTTTCGATCCCTTCGGCAACGCCGTGCATACCGCGTTGTCCTTTGATCTGGTCGGTGAGGATGTGCTGATCTCTGGCGCGGGTCCGATTGGCATCATGGCGGCGGCAGTATGCAAACATGTGGGTGCACGTAATGTGGTGATCACCGATATCAACGAGTATCGGCTTAGTCTGGCACGCCAGATGGGAGTCACCCGCGCAGTCAACGTAGCGCAGGAAAATCTGCGTGATGTGATGGCGGAATTGGGCATGACCGAAGGTTTCGATGTTGGGCTGGAGATGTCTGGCGCCCCCCCAGCGTTTCGCACGTTATTGGACGTCATGAACCACGGTGGGCGCATCGCCTTGTTGGGGATCCCCCCGGGTGAGATGGCCATTGACTGGAATCTGTTGATCTTTAAAGGATTATTCATCAAAGGCATTTATGGCCGTGAGATGTTTGAGACTTGGTACAAAATGGCGGCGCTGATTCAGTCTGGTCTCGATTTAACGCCCATCATTACACACCGCTACCACATCGATGATTTCCAGCAAGGATTTGACGAGATGCGCTCTGGTCGCTCTGGGAAAGTGGTATTGAGCTGGGATTAACTGTTTGCGGGAGGTAAGCAACCCTCCCGCAGGCTCTATCGACTCAATGCCAGATACTGCTGACAGATTGATAAAGTATCAAACCCGGCAAATGCATCGGCCTGTATGAGTGGCGGATGCTGATAAATCTCCTGCATTTTCTCCGCCAGGGATTCCGGATTAAGTTCGGACAGACCACGCGCTAAATCGCCCTGCAATAACCACTCTGGACCGCCGGGACAACGGGTGCTTACCACAGGCGTGCCGCAGAGCATCGCTTCGATGAGGACGTTTCCAAAGCCCTCGCTATCCGAACTGACAATCAACATGGTTGCCCGGCTTATCCAGGCATACGGGTTCAGCGTAAAGCCCTGGAAAATCACCCGGTCGGCGATACCCAACGTCTGCGCCTGCGCTTGCAGGGCGGCTTTGCGTTCAGGTGAACCCTGGCCTAACAGCACCAGAGGCTGTTGGATATTGCTCAATGCATAGGCTTTAAGCAGACGGTCATGGCGCTTAGTTTCGTGGAAGCGCCCCACATGCACCAGGAAACCGGCTGGCGGCACGTCAGCGGGCTCGGCGGCCAGTTGTCGAATTTGCTCAACATCGAATGGGTTGCCAATCACCGCTTCACGTGAGGGCTGCACGGCAAAAGCAGACTTGAGATCTTCAAGCACCGCGGGCGAGACACCCACCACGTTGCGTCCCTGATAAACCTGACGGATTTTACGTGCCTTCAACCAGCGAGATAACCCGGTGCGATGCCCCAAATAAGATGCAGAGAATACGCCATGCAGGCAACACCAGGTCTTCTCCTGCCGGAGTGCCCGGCTGCGGCGCACAATACGATCGGTTTTGTGCAGATGTGAGACCACAAGATCGAATTGACCGCCCTCTTTTTCCGCCTTCCTGACGGCGGCATCCAGTAAACGAGCACGCCGACTGAGTTCGGTCAATTTGCGCCACGGCTTACGGTTGGTGTCCTGAATGACGTGATAATCCACGCCTTCTGGCAACGGATACTCGCACACTTTGCGCAGAGAAAAGAGTGAGACTCGATGCCCCAGCGCCAACATACCAGCAACCAGCGTCAACACCACCTTCTCGGCGCCGCCGCCTGGTAAACCATCGATCACCATCAGTATGCGTTTTGACAAATTGTCCTACCTATCAGTTTTAGAAAACGGGTGAATGCCAGCTATGCGTGGAGAATATTAACGCACATTCATCCCCCTTTTCGCCTGTTTACTGCCGAGACAAATAGTTTTGCGTCACTGCAGGGCACAGCGTAACATTGCGATTTTATTGGCCTCAGGCGGCGAACATGACCCGGCACGCGTTCCTTATTACCATTGACACCGAAGGCGACAATCTCTGGCGCAATCACCGCTCAATCACCACCAAAAACACCGGCTATCTGCCACGTTTTCAGGCGTTGTGCGAACGTTATGGTTTTAAACCCACCTGGCTGACCAACTATGAAATGGCGATTGATCCTGCGTTTGTCGAATTTGGCAAAGATGTGATTGCCCGTAAGCAAGGCGAAATCGGGATGCATCTCCATGCCTGGAACAGTCCACCCGAAGCCCCGCTGACTGACGATGACTGGCGCTGGCAGCCTTTTCTGATCGAGTACCCCGATAGCGTGCTGCGTGACAAAGTCGCTTATATGACGGATCTCCTCGAAGAAAAGTTCCAAACCAAAATGTTAAGTCATCGCGCCGGTCGCTGGGCATTTGATGAACGCTACGCTGCGATCCTGACTGAGTTGGGCTATCAGGTAGACTGTTCGGTCACGCCACGTGTGAACTGGTCCTACACGCGCGGTGCGCCGCAAGGTAACGGCGGCACTAACTATACCCATTTCCCGGCCAAACCTTATTTCATCGATCCACAGGATATTTCGCGCAGTGGTGATTCATCGCTACTCGAAGTCCCGATGAGCATCCAGTACAAGTATTCCGCATTGATGAATGCGTTCAAACAGGGTGCTTACCGACTACGCGGTAAACAAAAAAGCCCTGCTGTGCACTGGTTGCGCCCATCGGGTGGCAACATTGCAGATATGAAGCGCGTCGTGGAGATGTCACTGGCGGAAGGGAACAATTACACCGAGTTTATGTTGCACAGCTCCGAATTCATGCCCGATGGTAGCCCAACGTTTAAAAATGAACGTGACATCGAGCAGCTATACGAAGATCTCGAAGCGCTGTTTAGCTGGTTGGCACCGAACTTTGTCGGCCAGACACTGGCGGAATATTACGCCAGCTTCACACGCCAGCAGGCTCAGCGCTGAGTTCCTGCCACGCCTGCCAGACCGTTTCCAGAGTGACATCGCTGCATTCACCGGAAGCGGTCTGCATAATATGGTACTTTCCAGACCACGGATGCCAGATGCTGGCATTGGTATCGCCAAAGAACACCACCTGCTTTTTATGTAAACCTGCGGCCAAATGCATCTGGCCACCATCGCTACACAAAATTTGTTCACAGCGGTCAAAACCGGCAATCAACTCACGCACTGACGCAGTTGGGTAACGTGCTGCGCGGGCTGAGTTTACTTGTTCCATCAGCTCATCGGCGCGTGCGGCATCGCCTTTATCATTGGCATCCAGTGTGCCTTGCGGCGACCAGAAAACCAGTACCCGCGCCTGCTCATCTTCCAGCAATTTATTAATAAAAGCGGCATAAGATGCCACCGGCCAACGGCGTTTTGGGCTGCGGCTACTGATATGAACACCGAAGACTTTACCCGGCGCGGGAAATAATGCTGCGACGCGTGCGCTCGCCGCTTCGCGTTCTGCCTCCGCGAGGTAGAGATTGACCTGAGGGACCGCGGGGTAGGCATCCGTTAATGCCGAAAGATAAGAGTAGGTGTGCTCAACCTGATGCTTGCCGTGAAAATCTGTTTTCTGGAAGGGATGATCCAGCTGCGCATCTGCCTGGGCGGCGCCGATAATGTTGTGCGCGCCCGCCAACTTCGCCAGCCTCAGGCTGTATTTGCAAGGCACAGGATTGGCCAGAATGGTGGCATCAAATCGGGTTTTACGCAGTGCCAGCATGATCTTCACCCGTTGCCAGTAAACGCCCAGCGTGGTCTCATTTTTGGCGCGATGCTTGGCTTTCTTATACACATACAGACGGTCAACATGGGGATTGTAACTCACCACATCCTGCGCAATTTTGTTCACCAGCAAAGTGATGGTTGCTTCTGGAAATGCCTGTTTTATGCCTTCCAGTAAAGGAGTGGTACAGACCATATCACCGATATTATCGCGTCGGATAACGAGTATATTTTTCATGCTAAGACCCAGGTGTATAAAGATATATGCTGCGCTTTTCGGCTATCACCATTCCTAAAAGTGCGAAAATGCTAGCGAGCTAACTACTTTTGACCATAAATGTCCAAAAAGTTCTGAATTCCTTAGCAATAATTAACGTAAGAATTTCGTTAATTACTGATAAAAACATCACAACAATGTCGGAAAATGCTCCCTTACTCTCCATCATCTCGCCGATGTACAACGCCGGTGCGATGCTCGAGACTTTTATGCAGTCCCTGCTGACGCAAACGCTAAGCTCACTGGAAATTATCATCGTTGATGATGGCTCCACCGATGGCTCAGGTGAACGGGCCGATGCCTACGCGCAGCAGCATTCTCATGTACGTGTCATCCATCAGGCCAATGGCGGAGTTTCACGTGCACGTAATGCCGGGCTGGCCGTCGCAAGGGGCAAATACGTCACTTTCCCAGACGCCGACGACACCATGAACCCGGCGATGTATCAAACGCTGGTCGAGATGGCAGAAAGTGATGAGTTAGACGCCGCGCAATGCAACGCTGAATGGTTCTTCAAAGCCAGCCAGACCACCAAACCGCTGATTCCTCTGGATCGTTTAAGGAGCACCCAAGTGCTCAGTGGGCCAGAGTGGCTGAACACCGCGTTACAGACCCATCGTTATATGCATGTAGTGTGGCTTGGTATTTACCGCCGCGAACTGATTGAACAACTCAATCTCACCTTCGAGCCGGGACTACACCATCAGGATATTCCCTGGACCACCGAGTTTATGTTCAACGTCAAACGTGTGCGCTATACCGATCAGATGCTGTATCGGTATTACATGCACGATGCATCGATCAGTAATCGCAAGCGCACAGGTCAGCGTAACGTGGAATATCAACAGCACTACCTGAAAATCGCGCAGATGCTGGAAGAGATCAATACAAGCTATCGCACACGCATTAAAATTTATCCGGCATTTCACTATCAGATTACCCGTGAAGCACTCAGCGTCTGCCACTCCATCCGCCGCGAGCCCGAAGAGAGCGCACGCCAGGCGATGATTGCGGATATCTTTGCCACTCAAACTCACAAACGAATGCTGCGTAACGCACGCGGTGCCAGACAGTGGTATCAGTTAATGTTGTGGTTGAGCCGGATTTATCGCTGGCGTAAGAAATAAGCGCCGCGGCTGGCTTTCGCACCCTGGGGGTTTGCCCTACAATCAGCTCACTGAATTTTGAGATCATTTGAGTATGGCAAGCCCGATTCCAGCCCAGTTTGCACCGAAAAATATTCTGCTGATTAAGCTGCGTCATCACGGCGATATGCTGCTGACCACGCCGGCTATCAATGCACTACGCCAGCGCTATCCCCAGGCCAATATCGACGTCCTGTTGTATAAAGAGACGCGGCCAATGCTGGAAGCACATCCCGCCATCCGTCAGTTGCATATCATCGATCGTAACTGGAAAAAGGAAGGCGGCTGGCAAAAGTTTCGCCATGAAATGGCCCTGCTCTCTGCGGTCCGTGCCTGCCATTATGATGTGGTGATTAACCTTGCCGATCAGTGGCGCAGTGCGATCATTACCGGCTTTTCTGCCGCACCGGTTCGCATCGGCTTTGCCTTTGCGAAGCGCGATAATGCACTCTGGCGCTGGTGCCATAATCACTTGATATCCACTCAGAACTACAATCAGCTGCACACCGTTGAGCAAAATATGGCGGCGCTGGAACCACTCGGCATCAGTGCGGAAGGTGCGAAAGCCTCGATGCACTTTAGCGCAGCCGATCAGCAAAAAGTGCAGGCTGTTTTGGCGCAGCAACAGGTCACCGGCCCGTTTATTGTGATACAGCCGACCTCACGCTGGGTATTCAAATGCTGGGAAGATGAAAAAGTCGCGCAGCTCATCGATACGCTCACTGCCGATGGCCACACCGTTGTCCTGACCGCAGCACCAGATCAGAAAGAGCAGGCGATGATCGCTAACATTCAGTCGCTCTGCCATAGCCAGAACGTGGTGTCACTGGCTGGGCAGCTCTCACTACCGCAACTGGCGGCGCTGATCGATGCTGCGCAACTGTTTATTGGCGTGGATTCAGCCCCAATGCACATGGCCGCCGCGCTCAATACGCCCTGCCTGGCGCTGTTTGGTCCCACCAAGCTGCATCACTGGCGTCCGTGGGGTGACAATAATCGCGTCATTTGGGCCGGTAATTATGCACCGCTGCCATCCCCCGACGATATCGATACCAAAACCGAGCAGCGCTATCTCTCCGCGATTCCCGTTGAGGATGTGATTGCCGCCGCAAGGAGTTTTTTGCATGACTAAGTTACGCCTGGCGATTGTCCGGCAGAAATATCGCCCGGATGGCGGTGCTGAGCGCTTTATCTCACGGGCGCTGGAAGCGCTGGATAGTGAGCAGCTCGATCTCAATATCATTACCCGCAGCTGGCAGGGCACACCCAATCCGGCCTGGCATCTGCACATTTGCAATCCCGCTAAATTTGGCCGCGTCTCACGCGAACGTGGATTTGCACGCGCCGCACGCGAATGCTGGGAGCGCGAAAAATTCGATATCGTTCAGAGCCACGAACGCATTGCCGGCTGCGATATCTTTCGCGCCGGTGACGGCGTGCATCGCGTGTGGCTTGAGCAGCGGGCACGCATCGTCTCGCCTTGGCAACGTTTAAGCGCCAGCCTCAGCCCTTATCATCGCTATGTACTGCAGGCTGAAGCGGAAATGTTCAACGCGCCGTCCTTAAAAGCCGTCATCTGTAATTCAGAGATGGTCAAACAGGATATTTTGCGTCATTTCACGCTCGATGGCAGCAAGATACACGTCATTCATAACGCCATCGATAGCCAACGTTTTCAGCCAGCCACAGAAGCCCAGCGCTTTGCCATGCGTCAGCAACTGACATTGCCGCAAGATGCCACGGTGATGATCTATGTCGGCTCCGGCTTTGAACGCAAAGGATTGAAAGCCGCCATTAGCGCATTGGCCAACAGTGACCGTTATCTGATTGTCGTTGGTCAGGATAAGCAGTTGTCGCGTTATCAGCAGTTAGCTAACCAGCTTAACTGTCTTGATCGCCTGCGCTTTGTTGGCGTACAGCAGGATGTCCAGCCGTACTATCATGCGGCTGATTCACTGCTGCTGCCGACGCTTTATGATCCTTTTCCGAATGTGGTGCTGGAAGCGATGGCCTGTGGTTTAGCAGTAATCACCAGCACGGGCTGCGGTGGTGCAGAATTCATTACAGCAGGTCAAGAAGGCTTCGTTTGCGATGCGTTGGATATCAAAGCGTTAAATGATGCCATTATGGCGACACCTGCGCTTTTACAGAATTCTGCCATGGGCGAAGCCGCACGCCGCAGAATCGAACCTTTTGGTCCGCAACGACTGGCGCAGGCACTGACCTCACTTTATCAGCAGGTACTGAAGGCCAGCTGACGAAGTGGTATGAGCAGGCGGCCAGTTTCTGATAACATGCCGCCTTTCATGTGTTTTTTGACGCGAACCTGTCGTAACGATAACTATGACAACTCTATACACAGCCTTGCTCTATCTGATTCAGCCATTCATCTGGCTGCGCCTGTGGCTGCGCGGTCGAAAAGCACCGGCCTATCGTAAACGCTGGGCCGAGCGCTACGGCTATTGCGTCGGCAAAGTGCAACCGCATGGCATTGTGCTGCATTCTGTTTCCGTGGGCGAAACCCTGGCCGCGGTACCCTTGGTACGCGCACTGCGCCATCGCTACCCAACGCTACCCATTACTGTCACCACCATGACGCCAACCGGTTCGGAACGCGCTCAGTCTGCCTTTGGCAAAGACGTGCATCACGTCTATCTGCCTTACGACTTGCCCGGCTCCATCAACCGTTTCCTCGACACCGTCAATCCACGTCTGGTGATCATTATGGAAACCGAACTGTGGCCCAACATTATCCGTATTCTGCATCAGCGCCAGATTCCTCTGGTGATTGCCAACGCTCGCCTGTCTGAACGTTCGGCAAAAGGCTATAAAAAGCTGGGCGGCTTTATGCGTGATTTGCTGCAACGCATTACGCTGATTGCGGCGCAGAACAGCGAAGATGCCGATCGTTTCCTCAGCCTCGGCCTTAAACGTTCACATCTGGCCGTCACGGGTAGCCTGAAGTTTGATATTTCTGTCACCCCCGAACTGGCCGCAAAAGCCGTCACGCTTCGCCGCCAGTGGGCTTCGCGCCGCCAGGTGTGGATTGCAACCAGTACTCATGAAGGTGAAGAGACCATCATTCTGGATGCCCATCGCCGTCTGCTGCAGCAATTCCCAGACCTGCTGCTGATTCTGGTGCCACGCCATCCTGAACGTTTCAAAGATGCCTGCGATCTGACGCAAAAACGCGGCTTCAGCTTTATTCTGCGCAGCAGCGGTGAAATTCCGTCCAGCGAAACGCAAGTGGTGATCGGCGATACCATGGGCGAACTGATGATGCTGTACGGCATTGCCGATATCGCCTTTGTCGGCGGAAGTCTGGTCGAGCGCGGCGGCCACAATCCACTGGAACCGGCAGCGCATGCCATTCCCGTATTGATGGGCCCGCACATCTGGAACTTCAAAGATATCTGCGCCAAGTTGCAGCAGGCGGAAGGTTTGATCACGGTTACCGATGTGATTTCGCTGGAAAAACAAGTCGCTAACCTGCTGCAGGATGACGACTATCGCCGCTACTATGGCCGACATGCCGTGGAAGTGCTGCATCAAAACCAGGGCGCATTACAGCGTCTGCTACAGTTACTCGAACCTCATTTACCGCCGCGAGCTCACTAACTCATGTCGCAACGCCAACGTCTCTCCGTGGTGATGATCGCCAAAAACGAAGCTGAACTGCTACCGGAGGCGCTAGCCTCGGTCAGTTGGGCCGATGAGATTGTGCTGCTGGATTCCGGCAGTCAGGACGCTACGGCAGACGTCGCCCGTGCACTGGGCGCACAGGTTTATCAGGCGGAAGGTTGGGATGGCTTTGGTAAACAGCGTCAACGCGCGCAGGCTTTTGCCAGCGGCGATATGATCCTGATGCTGGATGCCGATGAGCGTGTGACGCCTGAATTACGCCGTACGATTGAACACGTCCTGGAGCAACCCGCAGCGAATACGGTTTACAGCCTCGGACGCAGTAATTTGTTCCTTGGCCGCTTTATGCGCCATAGTGGCTGGTATCCGGATCGCGTTCTGCGCCTGTATCCACGCGCACTCAACTACAACGACAACCTGGTGCACGAATCGCTGGATACGCAAGGCGCGCCAGTTGTTGCGCTCACCGGTGATTTGCAGCACCTCACCTGCCGCGATCTGATCGCTTTTCAGCGCAAACAGATGAATTATGCCGAAGCCTGGGCTGCTGAGCGTTTCCAGCGCGGCAAACGCTGTGGGCTTTTCTCCATTTTCAGCCACACCTTGGGGGCGTTCCTCAAAACCCTGTTACTGCGCGCCGGCTTCCTTGATGGCAAACAGGGCTGGATTTTGGCTGTCGTGAACGCACAGTACACCTTCAACAAATACTCGGCGCTCTGGGCGCTGCATCACACCTCAACACAAGGCCGCGTATGAGCACTAAAGCGATTTATCCCGGCACGTTTGATCCCATCACACTGGGGCATCTGGATATTGTCACGCGCGCGGCGCAAATGTTTGACCGCATCGTGGTGGCCATTGCCGCCAGCCCGAGCAAGAAACCGTTGTTCTCACTGGATGAACGCGTGGATTTGGCGCGTCAGGTGACAACGCATCTGCCGAATGTCGAGGTTGTGGGTTTCAGCGATCTCATGGCGAATTTTGCCAAAGCGCAAAACGCCAATGTGCTGGTGCGGGGATTACGCGCCGTATCAGATTTCGAATATGAGCTGCAACTGGCACAAATGAATCGCCATCTGCTGCCTATCCTGGAAAGCGTTTTTCTGATGCCGTCCGAAGGTTTCTCTTTCGTCTCATCGTCACTGGTGAAGGAAGTTGCACGTCATCATGGCGATGTGCAGGCATTTCTGCCTGCCGTTGTGCATCAGGCATTGCTGGCGCGACTGGCGCAGCAACCTTGATTTAGTGCTGACAGCGTGGGCACCAGAAGGTGCTGCGCTGGCCATGTTTACCGCTGACAATCGGTGTACCACACGCGCGACACGGCTCTCCCGCCCGGCCATAGACCTGCAGTTCCTGTGCAAAATAGCCCGGCTTACCGTCCGTTTGCAGGAAATCACGCAGCGTAGTACCGCCTTGTTCAATTGAGCGCAGTAACACGGCTTTGATGGTGGCAACCATCAGCTCTGCCTCTTCGCGGCTTAAACTCATCGCTGGGCGGTCGGGCAAGATTCCAGCCGTAAACAGCGATTCGCTGGCGTAGATGTTGCCAACGCCGACCACCACTTTGTTATCCATCAGCCACTGTTTAATCACCGTACGTTTACCGCGTGACTTCTCAAACAGATAAGCACCATCAAATTCGGCACTGAGCGGCTCCGGGCCAAGATGCGCCAACACACTGCTGCCTTCCAGGTCAGCGGTCCACAGCCAGGCTCCAAAGCGACGCGGGTCGGTGTAGCGCAGCACTTTGCCGTTACTCATCACTAAATCGACGTGATCGTGCTTCGCAGCCGCCTGTTCGCCGGGCAGAATACGCAAACTACCGGACATGCCGAGGTGAATGATAATCCAGCCATGCGGCAGTTCCAGCAGCAGGTATTTTGCGCGACGCTGCACACTCAGCACGGGCTGGTCGCTTAGCGCATGAATTTCGTGCGAGACCGGCCAACGCAGGCGAGGGTTACGCACCACCGCATGCAAAATCGTTGCGCCCACCAGATGTGGCTCAATGCCACGTCGGCTGGTTTCTACCTCTGGTAATTCAGGCATGTCATCTCCTCAACAAACCGCAGAAACAAAAAACCCGGCCGAAGCCGGGTTTTTAGCAAGAACACCAAAATTACTTAATTTTGGCTTCTTTGTAGATCACGTGCTGACGTACAACCGGATCGAACTTTTTCAGTTCTAATTTCTCTGGTTTAGTACGCTTGTTCTTCGTGGTGGTATAGAAGTGACCTGTACCAGCAGAGGAAACCAGCTTGATCTTCTCACGAATACCTTTAGCCATGATTCAGTTCCTTAGTACTTCTCACCACGGGCGCGGATTTCGGTCAGAACCGTATCAATGCCCTTTTTATCAATAACACGCATACCTTTAGCAGATACACGCAGAGTAACGAAGCGCTTTTCGCTCTCAACCCAGAAACGGTGAGAGTGCAGGTTCGGCAGGAAACGGCGTTTCGTCGCGTTCATTGCGTGGGAACGGTTGTTACCCGTCACCGGACGCTTTCCAGTTACCTGGCAGACTCGTGACATTTCTATTCTCCAAAAATCAAATAAGCTCGAGCTTTAAAAACTAGGTTTTGGCCGCCTCGTCAGGCCTTAGCCCGCCAGGCGAGTTCCATGTGAACCCGCTAAGCTGACCCAAACGCCAAACCCGAGATTCTCAAAGGTGGCGTAGTATACGCCGCTCAGGCGGTGTGCTCAAGTCCCGAACAGATAAAGATCCCTATGGATCGCGCGAAAATGCATCATTTCTGCCCAACCAGACGCATGTTTTACAGCCAGCCACGCTCAGCGAAAGATGTGTACTCGCCGCGACCGATCACCAAATGGTCAAGCAAACGAATATTCAGTAAGGCACAAGCCTGCCCGATTTTACCGGTGATATCGCGATCGGCGCGACTCGGTTCAGCGATGCCAGAAGGGTGATTATGCGCCAGAATCACGGCAGCGGCGTTGAGTTTCAGCGCTTCACGCACAATTTCACGTGGATGTACCTCAACGCTGGCAATGGTACCGGAAAACATCTTCTGTGCTTGCAAGACACGATGTTGGTTATCCAGAAACAGCGCCATAAACACTTCGCGTTCCTGATGCGCCAACACGCTTTGCAGGTAATGACGCGTCACCTGCGGATTTTCCATCACATTTTCCCGTGCCAGCTGGCTGGCAAAAAAGCGCCGTCCCAGCTCAGCTACCGCATGCAACTGCGTAATCTTCGCCGAGCCCAACCCTTTGATCTTCCCCAGCGCCTCATGGTTCGCCGTCATGATGCGATAAAGTGAACCAAACTCATTGAGCATCAGCTGTGCCAGCAGCATCACGTTGGTGCCTTGACTGCCCGTGCGCAAAAATATTGCCAGCAGTTCTGCATCGCTCAGTGATTCCGCGCCCTTTAACGCCAGCTTTTCCCGTGGTGCCAGTTCTTTCATTGCCTTGCCCTCCCTGCGAAGTGGCGATTGTGCGCGCCAGCCAGGTTTCACACCAGCAAGCAGGTTGCGATTTCAGAGACGGCTCGCAAAGGCCGCAGGCAGTGAAAAGGCGAGTAGCGGATTTTGTGATAAAGTTCCCTCCATCTGCCGCGTGTGACGCGGCAATCCGTTTTGAGTTGAGGCCAGAAACATGACGGGATTAGCCGGTAAAAAAATTCTGCTCGGTGTCAGCGGCGGCATTGCTGCTTATAAAGCTCCTGAGTTGGTGCGTCGGCTGCGCGATCGCGGCGCTGACGTGCGTGTGATGATGACCGAAGCCGCGAAAGCGTTTATTACGCCGTTGAGCTTACAAGCCGTTTCTGGCTATCCGGTATTTGATGATCTGCTCGACCCCGCCGCCGAAGCGGCAATGGGCCATATTGAGCTGGCCAAATGGGCTGACCTGATCCTGCTGGCTCCCGCCACGGCTGACCTGATCGCGCGCCTCGCCGCAGGTATGGCTAACGATCTGGTCACGACGGCCTGCCTCGCCAGCGCAGCGCCCCTGGCCATCGTGCCCGCCATGAATCAACAAATGTATCGCGCGGCCATCACGCAAGAGAACTTGCAGCGTTTACATCAACGTGGCGTCTTGATTTGGGGCCCGGATAGCGGCAGCCAGGCCTGCGGTGATATCGGCCCTGGGCGTATGCTTGATCCACTGGCCATTGTGGCTTATGCACTTGAATGGGCGGCGCCCGTCAACGATCTGCAACATCTCAACATTATGATCACCGCCGGTCCAACCCGTGAAGCGCTTGATCCGGTGCGCTATATCAGTAATCACAGCTCGGGAAAAATGGGTTACGCCATTGCCGCGGCGGCAGCCAAACGCGGTGCCAACGTGACACTGGTGTCCGGCCCGGTCTCGCTGTCAACACCGGCGGGCGTGAAGCGTGTTGATGTGGGCAGTGCACTGGAAATGGAAGCCGCCGTGATGGCGCAAATCAGCCAACAACATATTTTCATTGCCAGTGCTGCCGTGGCAGACTACCGGGCGGCATCCATTGCCGCAGAGAAAATCAAAAAACAGGGTGGCGATGATAACGTCACGCTGCAGTTGGTGAAGAACCCAGACATTGTCGCCGGTGTTGCCGCATTGCAGAAAAATCGCCCTTATGTGGTGGGATTTGCTGCCGAAACCCAGAATGTGGAAGAATACGCGCGGCAAAAACGGGTGCGGAAAAACCTGGACCTGATTTGCGCCAACGATGTGGCGCAGGCCGGACAGGGATTCAATAGCGACACCAATGCTCTTCACCTTTTTTGGCAGGAAGGAGAGAAAGTCTTACCGCTCAGTGATAAGACGCTCCTTGGCCAACAATTAATAGACGAGATTGTCAGCCGTTATGATGAAAAAAATCGACGTTAAAATTCTTGATGCGCGTGTGGGTAATGAATTCCCGCTGCCAACTTATGCAACCCCAGGTTCTGCAGGCCTCGATCTTCGCGCCTGCCTGGATGGTGCTCTGGAGATCACCCCAGGCATGACCACGTTGGTGCCTACCGGTTTGGCAATTCATATTGCCGATCCTTCACTGGCAGCAGTGATTCTGCCGCGTTCGGGCCTGGGTCATAAGCACGGCATCGTGCTGGGTAACCTGGTCGGCTTAATTGACTCCGATTATCAGGGTCAGTTAATGGTGTCGGTCTGGAACCGTGGTCAGGACAGCTTCACTCTGCAACCTGGTGACCGCCTGGCGCAACTGGTGTTCGTACCCGTTGTGCAAGCCGAATTCAATCTGGTAGAAGAATTCGACACCAGCGATCGCGGTGCAGGCGGCTTTGGTCACTCTGGCCGCCAGTAACACGCGACACTTTTCGCTAAGCCATCTTTTTATTTCTCATCGCCACAGGCCATTGCGCTTGTGGTAGATGAGGCAGTATTGCCTGTTTTTGGTGAATCTCAGGGGTCTTGAAGGTCATGGCAGAAAAAAAAGTCGCGAAACGGAATCGTCGCGAAGAGATTTTGCAGGCGCTGGCGCAAATGCTGGAGTCGAGCGATGGCAGTCAGCGCATCACCACCGCCAAGCTGGCAGCCAATGTAGGCGTTTCGGAAGCGGCGCTGTATCGTCATTTCCCCAGCAAAACGCGCATGTTCGACAGCCTGATCGAATTTATCGAAGACAGTCTGATTACTCGCATCAATCTGATCCTGAAAGATGAAAAAGAAACAGTTGCCCGCTTGCGTCTTATCGTGCAATTGATTCTGGGATTTGGTGAGCGTAATCCCGGGCTGACGCGCATTCTGACTGGGCACGCGCTGATGTTTGAACAGGATCGCCTGCAAGGGCGCATTAACCAGCTGTTTGAACGCATTGAGGTGCAGCTACGTCAGGTGATGCGTGAGAAAAAAATGCGTGAAGGTGATGGTTTCCAAACCGATGAAACGCTGCTGGCGAGCCAACTGCTGGCGTTTTGTGAAGGGTTATTGTCGCGTTATGTGCGCTCTGAATTCCGCTTCCGTCCCACCGCGGATTTCGACACCCGCTGGCCATTGATGGCCGCGCAGTTAGTGTAATCATGAGTGGGGGCGCATCAAAGCGCACCCTACGAAACGTTGCAGTAGGGTCGCCATTCATGGCGACCGTCATCATACAGCGATATTAAATCCCGTACTCTTTCCGATAGGCTCGCACTTTCGCCAGATGGTCCGCCATCTCCGGCTTCTCTTCCAGGTAATCAATCAGCTCCGCCAGCGTAATGATAGCGGTTACTTTGCACTGGTAGTCGCGCTCGACTTCCTGAATGGCAGAGATATCACCCCGTCCACGCTCCTGACGATCCAGAGAAATCATCACGCCCGCCAGCGTTGCGTTATGCGCACTGATAATATCCATGGATTCACGAATTGCCGTGCCTGCGGTGATCACATCATCCACCAGCATCACTTTACCCTGCAGCGGGCTGCCCACCAGCAAGCCACCTTCGCCGTGGTCTTTGGCTTCTTTGCGGTTAAAGCAATAAGGCACGTCACGGTCATGGTGGTCGGCCAGCGCCACCGCGGTGGTGGTCGCAATCGGAATGCCTTTATAAGCTGGGCCAAACAGCAGATCGAAGTCCACACCGCCGTCTACCAGTGCCTGCGCATAAAAACGTCCCAGCAGCGCTAAATCACGTCCTGTATTGAACAAACCGGCGTTAAAGAAATACGGGCTTTTACGACCCGATTTCAGTGTGAACTCACCAAACTTCAGAACCCCTTTGTTCAGGGCGAATTCAATAAACTGACGCTGCCAGGCTTTCATTTCTCACTCCTCAAATAAAGAAAAGGCGACTCTGTGGTCGCCTGTTAAATCAATTTGTTAACGCTGCTTTTTGCGCCTGAATCAACTGCTCAATGCCGCCTCGCGCCAGCGCCAGCAACTGCAGTAATTCCTCATGGCTGAACGGCTCACCTTCAGCAGTGCCCTGCACTTCAATCATGCGGCCATCTTCTGTCATCACCACGTTCATGTCGGTTTCAGCCGCGGAATCTTCCACATACTCCAGATCGCACAGCGCTTCACCGCCCACAATCCCAACAGAAATGGCAGCAACCATGCCTTTCATCGGGTTGGCTTTCAGTTTACCGGCCGCCACCAGCGCATTCAGCGCATCGGCCAAGGCCACGCAAGCGCCGGTAATGGATGCAGTGCGAGTGCCGCCATCAGCCTGAATCACATCGCAATCCAGCGTGATAGTAAATTCACCCAAAGCCTCTAAATCCACAGCTGCACGCAGCGAGCGGGCGATCAGACGCTGAATCTCCAGCGTGCGCCCACCTTGTTTGCCTTTCGCCGCTTCACGCGCCATACGGCTGTGGGTTGAACGCGGCAGCATGCCATATTCAGCGGTGACCCAGCCCTGACCTTTCCCTTTGAGGAAGCGCGGCACACCTTCTTCAACAGTGGCGGTACACAGCACTTTGGTTTCACCGAACTCGACAAGGACAGAGCCTTCAGCGTGTTTGGTGTAGTGACGAGTAAGGGTGACGGGACGCACTTCAGATGCGTTACGGCCTGCTGGACGCATGGTTTCTCTCCGGCTTGCTTAGGTTTGGCTGCGCATTATACGGACTTCCCACCCGGCTGTCCTGCCCGCGTGAGCGACAATCCCGGATGAAATTTAGCCGCAGCTGTGGCTAAATGCGCCCTTTCCTTCAAATAAAAAGACAAATGATGACAGCGATACTCCATTTCCTGCTGGCGCTGGGGGTGATTTTTGCCCTTGCGCTGCTGGTCAGCCATGACCGTAAACAGATTCGTCCGCGCTTTATTATTCAATTATTGATTGTTGAGGCCGCGCTTGGCTGGTTCTTCCTGCATTCGGCCGGTGGCCAGTCAGTGGTGACCGCCGTCGGCGGCTTTTTCGAGACCTTACTGACCTTTGCTGCACAAGGCACCGATTTTGTGTTCGGCAACATGGCAAAACAGGGCCTGGCATTCATTTTCCTCGGCGTACTCTGCCCGATTGTGTTTATCTCCGCGCTGATTGGTATTCTGCAACACTGGCGCATTCTGCCGTTGCTGATCCGCGTGGTCGGTACTCTGTTATCTAAAGTCAACGGTATGGGCAAGCTGGAGTCTTTCAACGCCGTCAGCACCTTGATTCTGGGTCAGTCGGAGAACTTCATCGCCTATAAAGGTATCTTGGGCGATATCTCGGCACGTCGCATGTACACCATGGCAGCGACGGCGATGTCGACGGTTTCACTGTCGATTGTTGGCGCCTACATGTCGATGATTGATGCCAAATATGTAGTTGCCGCCCTGCTGCTCAATATGTTCAGCACCTTTGTTATCTTGTCGATCATCAACCCTACTCGCCCGGAAATTGAAGAACACATCGCGTTGGATAAGCTGCATGAAGACCAGAGTTTCTTCGAAATGCTGGGGGAATACATTCTGGCTGGCTTTAAAGTGGCGATGATCATTTTAGCCATGCTGATTGGCTTTATCGCGCTGATTGCCGCCATCAATGCGCTGTTCTCTGCCGTGTTTGGCTACAGCTTCCAGCAGTTACTTGGCTACGTGTTCTATCCCTTTGCGTGGCTGATCGGTATTCCGACCGCCGATGCACTGCAGGCCGCCAGCATCATGGCGACTAAGCTGGTCGCCAATGAATTTGTTGCCATGATTGAGCTGAAAAAAGTGGCAGCAGAGATGACACCACGCGGGCTGGGTATTTTGTCGGTATTCCTGGTGTCGTTCGCCAACTTTGCGTCGATCGGGATTGTGGCCGGTGCGATTAAAGGGCTCAACGAGAAACAAGGTAACGTTGTGTCGCGCTTTGGCTGGAAGCTGGTTTATGGCTCAACGTTGGTGAGCTTGCTGTCCGCCGCGTTTGCTGGCCTGTTCATTTAAGGTTTTCAGGGCGCGCTTAAACGGTGCGCCCTGCTCATTTCGCTAAAACGCCACGCACACCAGCGCATCGACGCGCATCACGGATTCCTGATCAAATCGCTTTTTATAGATGTCACGTAATGTGTTGATGCTTTCTGAGCTTGAGCGGTCAGGCTGATGAATCAGCATCAAAGCCTTACTGTTTTCACGCGCCAGTTTGCCCCCTTCGCCCAGCCATTGCCCTTTACCGTCATACACGGAAAGCCCGTCTTTAAAGCGCGGCGTCACGTCGTTATCAACAAACTGTTGCCATTCACTGCTGCTCACCGTGCCACCTTTAGGCTTGTTCATACCGAACCACAAGGTGGTTTGCATCATGATGTCGCCCGAGCCACACACGGCGACCGGCGCGGTATTGGGTGGGATCTGTTCATGGGAGGTAGAGGGTGCCTGGCATCCTGCCAGAGAGAGGACAAGTACCAATGGTATCGCCAATTTATTCAACATCATAGCCTCAGAATTTTAGGTATCACACAGAACATCATAGGGTGAGAAGGGTTGATCCGTCATCCTTTTCACCGAAAGTCGCCCACGAGGTACGCTCATTACGCATACGCCTATCATGGTTTGGCTACCGTCACTATAATGCGGGGAACATTCCTGAAAATGAGTACAAGCTTATGATCCGCAGCATGACCGCTTACGCCCGCCGCGAAGCCAAAGGCAACTGGGGCAGCGCCGCCTGGGAACTCCGTTCGGTGAACCAGCGTTACCTGGAAACGTACATCCGTCTGCCCGAGCAATTTCGCGGCCTGGAGCCGGTAATCCGCGAACGTATCCGCAACCGTCTGACGCGCGGCAAAATCGAGTGCAACCTGCGCTTTGATGCCGACCCTTCTGCGCAGGGCGAACTGCAGCTCAACGAAGCGCTGGCGAAACAGCTGGTGCGTGCTGCCAACTGGGTGAAGCTGCAAACCGATGAAGGCGCAATTAATCCGTTGGATATCCTGCGCTGGCCGGGTGTGATGTCAGCACAAGAGCAGGATCTCGATGCCATCAATACCGAGCTGTTGGCGGCACTGGATGGTGCACTCGATGACTTTATCGTGGCACGCGAAAGCGAAGGCAACGCGCTGAAAACGTTGATCGAACAGCGTCTGGAGGGTGTCTCTCAGGAAGTGAGTAAAGTGCGTGCGCAAATGCCGGATGTATTGAAATGGCAGCGCGAGCGTTTGATCACAAAGCTGGAAGAAGCTGAAGTACAGCTGGAAAACAATCGCCTTGAACAAGAGCTGGTGATGATGGCGCAGCGCGTTGATGTGGCAGAAGAGTTGGATCGCCTCGATGCGCACGTGAAAGAAACCTATAACATTCTGAAGAAGAAAGAAGCCGTGGGACGTCGCCTCGACTTTATGATGCAAGAGTTCAACCGCGAGTCGAACACGCTGGCTTCCAAGTCAATCAATGCGGATATCACTGCTTCAGCGATCGAGCTGAAAGTACTGATTGAGCAGATGCGCGAGCAGATCCAGAATATCGAGTAACATCCTTTGACGAGGTTAAGTCCCGCACCTGGGGGCTTGACCTACTCTTTGCGCTGAAGCCTTTACGTGAAAAGGGTACACTTGCACTCCCCAACCCCTTAATTGACACCGCTACGCGAAACTATGCATAACCGTCTTACCATAAAAGATATCGCCCGTTTGAGTGGCGTCGGTAAATCGACCGTCTCGCGCGTGATCAATAATGAAGGGGGCGTCAGCGAAGCGACTCGTCTCAAAGTCCTTCAAGTGGTGCAGGATCAGAATTTCAGCCCGTCAAAATCAGCGCGATCGATGCGAGGCGGCAGTGACAAAATCGTCGCGATTATTGTTTCCAGACTGGACTCTCCGGCAGAAACACAGTCCGTCCGCGCTATGCTGCCGTTGTTATATGAACAGGGTTATGACCCAATCATTCTTGAAAGCCAATTCAGCACGGAGCGGGTCGCTGAACATTTACAACTGCTGGAAAAGCGCAACATCGATGGTCTGATTCTTTTTGGTTTCTCGACGTTAAGCCCAACTGTGCTTGAACAATGGCAACGCAAAACGGTGCTGGTCTCACAGGGTATGCCCGGGATCTCATCGGTCGAATATGATAATGCCGGGGCGATCCAGCTCCTCATGCTTCAGCTTATTGAAAAAAATGTCAGGCATATTAGCTATATTGGCGTGGAAGCCAGCGATACCACCACAGGCCAGCAGCGTTCAGAGGCTTACCTCACGCAATGCCAGCAACATCATATTGAAGTGACAATGGCGCTGGGTGATCTTAGCTATCAGAGCGGTTTTGATCTCACCGCTCAGGTGTTGAAACCCCATACCCAAGCGGTCATCTGTGCTTCTGATACGATTGCGTTAGGTGTTCAGAAATACCTGCAGCAGCATGCCATCAGCCATGTACAGGTTGGCTGTGTGGGCAGTAATGCCTTATTAGAGTTCATCTTCCCCCTCACCCTCTCTGTACAACCCGGTTATAAAAACAGCGGGGAAGTGGCTGTCAGACAGCTAATTTCTCAGCTCGCGGGCAACTTAAACCCTCAACAACATCTGCTCTCCCCCACGCTGCATCCGCAGGATTAACCGCACCCGTCACCCATGACCAATGTGATCTCTGGCTCAGATTTGGGAACGTTCCCATTTTTTATGTGAAGAAACACACACTATCGGGAACGTTCCCAATTATTGCAGCGACGCTTTGTGTAATGTCTGCGCCAGATGCGTAGAAAGTAAATAAGGCTTTCTGCGGTGTTAATTCTGCAGCTTAAGGCATAGAAAAATGAGCACAAACCCGCAACAGGATGTTGAACGCTTAATTGAGTATGTGGGAGGTAAAGACAATATCGCGAGTGTGAGTCACTGCATTACACGATTGCGGTTTGTTTTGCATGATCCCTCACTGGCTTCCCCGGCAAATATTGAAACTCTGGAGATGGTGAAAGGTTGTTTCACCAATGCTGGCCAGTTTCAGGTCGTTATTGGCACCCAGGTTGGCGATTACTACAGCACGCTGTTACGCCTGACCGGCGGTGATAAACAGAACAAAGAAGCCGTGAAGATTGCCGCACGCAACAACATGAGTGTGTTCGAGCGTGCCATCTCCCACTTTGCTGAGATTTTCTTTCCGCTGTTGCCCGCTTTGATAAGCGGTGGCTTAATTCTCGGCTTTCGCAATGTCATCGGTGATATCCCATTTAGCGATGGCAAAACCCTGGCGCAAATCTCCCCGGTCTGGCAAACGTTGTATGACCTGCTCTGGTTGCCCGGCGAAGCCATCTTTATGTTCCTGCCGGTTGCGGTGTGCTGGTCCACGGTCAAAAAAATGGGCGGCACAGAGATACTGGGCATCGTGCTTGGCATTACCCTTGTCTCACCGCAATTGATGAACGCCTATGGCCTGGGGCAGCAGCTCCCTGATACCTGGTCACTCGGTTGGTTCACCATTGAAAAAGTCGGTTATCAGGCTCAGGTCATTCCCTCGATGTTGGCGGGTCTTGCCCTTGCGCTCATTGAAAACCGTTTCAAAAAGGCCATCCCTGATTTTCTGCATCTAGTCATCGTACCGATCTCCACACTGCTCATCGCGGTTTTCCTTGCCCACGCGCTTATCGGTCCTTTCGGTCGTATGTTAGGTGATGCTGTGGCGTGGGGCGTGAAAAGCGTTATGTCAGGGGCGTTCGCGCCCATCGGTGCGACCTTATTCGGTTTTCTTTATGCACCGCTGGTGATCACCGGTGTGCATCAGACCACACTGGCGATTGATATGCAGATGCTGCAAAGCACTGGCGGGACTCCGCTCTGGCCGCTGATCGCCCTGTCGAATATTGCGCAGGGATCCGCGGTATTGGGGATCATTCTCATCAGCAAAAAGCAGAAAGAGCGCGAAATTTCGGTGCCGGCGGCGATCTCCGCTTTCCTCGGCGTGACAGAACCCGCGATGTACGGGATTAACCTGAAATACCGTTTTCCCATGCTCTGCGCGATGATCGGATCGGCCTGTGCTGCACTGGTATGCGGGCTGTATGGTGTAAATGCCAACGGTATTGGCGTGGGAGGCTTGCCTGGCATCCTTTCTATCAAACCGCAGTTCTGGGGCATTTTTGCACTGGCGATGCTCATTGCCATCCTGGTGCCTGTTGCGCTCACTTCTCTCATCTACCGACACAAATTCCACTCGTCAAAATCTGCTGCGGCACGTCATCAGGAAACAGGTTATGGCACAGCTGAATGAGATCCCTTGGTGGAAAAATGGGGTGATTTATCAAATCTACCCAAAAAGTTTTCAGGACAGCACGGGCAGTGGCACTGGCGATATCAATGGCATCATTCAGCGACTTGGGTATCTGAAAACCCTGGGCGTGGATGCCATCTGGCTCACTCCTGTTTATGTTTCACCGCAGGTCGACAACGGTTATGACGTTGCCGACTACTGCAACATTGATCCGCTCTACGGCACGTTAGAAGACTTTAAACGCCTGATCCACGCCGCGCATCAATTGGGGATTCGCGTGGTAATGGATATGGTGTTTAACCACACCTCCACACAACACCCTTGGTTTAAGCAGGCAGAAAATCCAAGCAGTGATTATCGGGATTTTTATCTCTGGCACAGCGGATCTCAAGGGGTTGCGCCTAATGACTGGCAATCAAAATTTGGTGGAAGCGCCTGGCAATGGCATGAGGAGAGTCAGCACTATTATTTGCATCTGTTTAGCCCCCAGCAGGCTGACTTAAACTGGCAGCATCCGCCTGTACGTGAAGCCTTAAAAGATATCTGTCGGTTTTGGGCTGACCTCGGCGTAGATGGTCTGCGGCTTGATGTCGTCAACTTAGTCTCTAAACACGCTGATTTCCCTGATGACTCCCACGGTGACGGGCGACGTTTCTATACCGATGGCCCACACATCCACCACTATTTACGCGAATTTAGCCGTGACGTTTTCCAGCCCCAGCAACTGATGACGGTGGGTGAAATGTCCTCTACGTCGCTTGAACACTGCCGTCAGTACGCTGCACTGGATGGCAGCGAATTATCCATGACCTTCAATTTTCACCACTTGAAAGTGGATTACCTCAATGGTGAAAAATGGAGTCTCACTCCACCTGATTTTATCGCGCTGAAAGCGATTTTTAACCAGTGGCAGCAAGGCATGCATGGCCATGCCTGGAATGCCCTGTTTTGGTGTAATCACGATCAGCCACGCATCGTTTCTCGCTACGGTCATGACGGTGAGTGGCGTACCTGCTCCGCCAAAATGCTGGCCATGATTCTGCACGGCATGCAAGGCACGCCCTTCATTTACCAGGGTGAAGAGATCGGTATGACCAATCCAGGGTTTAGCGACATCTCACAGTACCGTGATGTTGAGACGCTCAATCTTTTCGCTGCGCAGCAATCTCAGGGTGGGGATGAGCACAAGCTGATGCCGATCCTCGCCAGTAAGTCGCGAGACAATGGCCGCACGCCTATGCAGTGGGATGCGTCACTTCATGGCGGATTTTCCCGCGCCACGCCCTGGATTTCATTTTGCGATAACGTAGCGCAAGTCAACGTGGAGCAGGCGTTGGCCGACCCCGACTCCGTTTTTTACCTCTATCAACGGCTAATCCAGTTACGCAAAACTCAACCCGTGATCACCGCCGGGGATTACCGTGATTTACGGCCCACCGATCCCTCCTTGTGGTGCTACACCCGCAACGCATTCGGCCATCCGACACTCAAGGTGATCGCCAATCTCAGTCCTACCCATCTGGAGGTCGATAGCGAACTGTTATCTGGCGATGTATTGCTCGGTAATTACCCGCCGTCTGCGTGTAAAAACACGCTGCGCCCCTACGAATGCCTTTACCTCAACCCTAAATAAAACAATGAAATAAAAGGATATAACAATGAAAAAACCAGGAAAATCCCTACGCCTCATTCCCCTTCTGGGATGCATTATTGCGGACCCCGCACTGGCGGTCGATTTCGGCGGTTACGCGCGGTCTGGCATCGGCTGGAGTAGTAAAGGCGGTGAGCAGAAGTGCGCCCGCACCACTGGCGCCAACGGAGTCTACCGGCTGGGTAATGAATGCGAAACCTATGCGGAACTCAAGCTAGGCCAGTCTTTATGGGAAGAGAACGATCAGCGCTTTTATCTCGATACCAATCTGGCTTATGCCGTCTCTCAACAGAATGATGTCGAGAGCGTCACACCCAATTTTCGTGAAGCCAATGTTCAGGGAAAAAACATTATCGATGCCTTACCAGGGTCAACATTATGGGCAGGTAAACGCCTCTATCAGCGCCATGATGTGCATATGATTGATTTTTACTATTGGGATATCTCTGGTCCAGGCGTTGGGTTAGAACATATCAACACCCCTTTGGGCAAACTCTCGTTAGCGGTGACGCGCAATACCGAAGCAGGCGGATCATGGGGATTTATTGAAAACCAGATGAAGTGGCAGCCCACCATTAATGACACCGTTGATGTACGCCTTGCGGAGATCGATACCAACCGCAATGGCCAGTTGGAGTTCGGTGTCGACTACGGACGTGCGCAAGTGCAAAAAGGGTTCTCACTCGCAGAGGGGGCTTCATCCCGGGGATGGATGGCCACGGCACAGCATACGCAATCGTTAGAAGGCGGATTTAACAAATTTGCGGTGCAGTATGCGACCGATGCGATGACATCAATCACCACCGGGCGCCCAGAAGGGGCCAGCGTGGACAATAACGGTCATATGCTTCGACTCATCAACCATGGCGCTATCGATATCAATGATAAATGGAGCCTGATGTATGTCGGGCTTTACCAGAATATCGATCGGGAAAACCATAACGGCACCACCTGGTACAGTGCTGGCATCCGCCCGATGTATAAATGGACACCGATCATGAGCACCCTGGTTGAGTTGGGCTATGACCGGGTCAAATCACAGCAAATCAGCGAAAAGAATCAGCAGTATAAGGTTACACTGGCCCAGCAATGGCAGGCGGGTGAAAGCATCTGGTCACGCCCTGCACTTCGGCTATACACCACTTATGCCAAATGGAATGAGAAATGGGGCTATGCGGACGCCAGCGAGAGTGCCTGGCGCAAAAATATCGCCCTGCGCGATTCGCCAGCTAAAACCTTCAGCAGAGGAGCAGGTAGCGAAGTGGCGTTTGGCGCACAGATAGAAGCCTGGTGGTAACACTGTCCCTGCGCAGGCACTCAGCTTGCGCAGGATTTCTGTCGCTCACGACCTGATTTCGCAACGCTAGCCGATTTTTTAAATTACGCAATGTAAGGCATTTGAAAGGATGCGTATTTTTGTATGATATTTTTTGACCAAATCCACGATTGTGGAGAGAGTCACTGACGACACAACATGAAAACAACCTCATGTTATTAATGATAAAAAAAGATCACTTAGCTTAATTTTTGCCGCATAGTTCCCTCCTCAATCAAACCCCTCAATCCTGAAGATTGCAGAGATTACGTTTCTTTGAAGGCACTATTTGCTAATCTACTGGTCGTAATTAGCACAGTCGTACCGCCAGGAATTCATGGACACCCTTCTTTGCGCGATACATTCACTCTTTCCCTGAAGGCGCTATGAAGAAAAACGGGCAGTTCTGTTCCAAACTTTTGCATCCCCGCTACTGGTTTACCTGGTTTGGTCTGGGTGTACTCTGGCTGCTGGTGCAACTCCCTTATCCCATTTTGATACGGCTTGGCGCCTCTGCCGGCAAGCTGTCACGCCACTTTCTGAAGCGTCGTGAGCGCATTACGCGTCGCAACATTGAACTTTGCTTCCCACATATTAATGAGGAAGACAAAGAGGTGTTGATCGCAGGCAATTTTGAGTCGCTGGGCATGGCATTGGCGGAAACCGGTATCGCCTGGTTCTGGTCCGATGCGCGCGTGCGCCGCTATTTTCACGTTGAAGGTCTGCACAACCTGCAGAATGCACAACAAAATCATCGCGGTGTGATGGCGATAGGCGTGCATTTTATGTCGCTGGAATTAGGTGGACGTATTACGGGCTTGTGCCAGCCGATGATGGCGATGTATCGCCCGCACAATAATCAGGCGATGGAGTGGGCGCAAACCAAAGGCCGTATGCGATCGAACAAGGCGATGATCGATCGTCGCGATCTACGTGGCATGGTGCAGGCGCTGAAACAGGGCGAAGCGGTTTGGTTCGCACCGGATCAGGATTACGGCCCGAAAGGCAGCGTATTCGCTCCGTTGTTTGCCGTTGAGAAAGCGGCTACCACCAACGGCACTTTCGTGTTGTCGCGTTTGGCGAAACCGGCCATGCTGACCATTGTGCTGATCCGTAATAGCGACAAGAGCGGCTATCAGCTGATTATTCAGCCAGAGCTGCAAAACTATCCTTATGAAGATGAAGCGGCTGCGGCGGCTTATATGAATAAAGTGATTGAGAAAGAGATCCTGCGTGCGCCAGAGCAGTATTTGTGGCTGCACCGTCGCTTTAAAACTCGCCCACCGGGTGAGGCATCGCTTTACATCTAATCTCTTGTTGCAGCAGGTTCCCACCTGCTGCGCCTTCCTGCCGCTCACATTTGCCAACCATTCTTAACGAAAAACAAGTTTGTCAAAATTTGCACAGACTCATGTAATGGTCTGCTCTCTCCTATTCTGACCAAACACATGACTCTGCAATTTAGATCCAAACTGCTCGCGCTTGCCATTGCCAGCGCCTTGCTGGCCGGTTGTGCCAACCCGCATGGCTTACACACGTATAACACGCTGCTTGATGCCAACTCACTGCAGGCCAACCAATCATTGAAAGATGCACATTTCAGTGCGGCAAACTGGCCAAAAACAGCGTGGTGGCAAAACTTTAACGATGCGCAGCTCAATCGATTGATCGCTGATGCCATGACCTCCAGCCCTGATTTACAGGTCGTCAACGCGCAGGCTGATAAAGCCAATGCACAGGTGATTGCTGCTGATGCTGAACGTTATCCTGACGTTGACCTGAATGCCGGTATTACCCGTTCTCGCGTGGCGAAAGTGGATGACCCGCTGCTACAGGGCAAGAGCTACAGCACGCTGCGCACCGCCAATATTGGCATGAGCTACACCTTCGATTTGTGGGGCGGTAAGAAAGATGCCGCTGAAGCCGCACTGGGACAGGCGCGCGCCAGCGAGCTTGATCGCCAGGCCAGCCAGCTCACGCTCGCCGCCAACGTGACGCGCGCCTGGAACAACCTCAATCTGGCCTGGTCAAACGCTGAACTGGCAAAGCAGAACGCCGATCGCTCTAAGGGGATTGCTAAAATCCAGCAGCAGTATGTCAGCGCGGGTTTAACCTCTGACTATCAATATAAGCAGGCACTTTCACAGCAGAAAACCGCAGAAGCCAGCCTGACCGAAGCCCAGCAGAACGTAACCGATGCCGGAATTCAGCTCTCAACATTGATTGGTAAAGGGCCAGACTACTGGCACCAGCTGAAACCCGCCAGGATGGCGGTTCCGATCGCGGCAACACTGCCGAACAACATTCCCGCCGAGTTGCTGGGACGCCGTCCGGATGTCGTCGCGGCACGCTGGCGTGTGGAAGCGGCCTCGAAGCAGATCGCCGCAACCAAAACAGAGTTTTATCCCAACATCAACCTGGTGGCAGAGGCGGGTACGCGTTCACTGCTTGGCGATGCGTTCTTTGGAGCGCCGAGTCGCTTCTTCAATGTGGGGCCCAGCCTCTCCCTGCCCATCTTTGACGCTGGCGAGCGCCGCGCCGATCTGGCGGAGAGTGATGCCAACTGGGACCTTGCGGTCGCGCAGTACAATAAATTATTGATCGGTTCACTCGGCAACATCAGCGATACCATCACACAGTTGCAATCGATTCAGGAGCAGTTGGCTCAGCAGCAGAGCGCCAATCAGTTGATTCACAGCGCATGGGATGATTTGAATCGTGAATACACGGCAGGTCTGCGACCTTATCTGGATGTGCTTACCATCCAAAACCAGCTGATTGAATCCGACCAGAAACTGGTGGCGTTACAGGCACAGCAGATCAATCTGGCAGTGGTGCTAATTGAAGATCTGGGGGGTGGCTTCCAGAATGGCACCCCTGCTGCGCAGGGATAAGCGCGGCTGGCATTCGGCCACGCATTGATGAATGATAGTCCGCATCTGGAATAACCCGCGGACTATCATGATGGAACTGAATGCTAACGCTGGCTGGTTACGGCCGCTTATCGCTGACCGACTCACTCCTTACCTCGAAATTGATGCAGCACGCCTGCAACGCAATCTGCAACTTATGCAGCAAAAAGCGGATGCCGCTGGTGTGGCACTGCGTCCGCACATCAAAACGCATAAAAGTGTCTGGATTGCTGAGCAACAACGCAAGTTGGGCGCGCGCGGCATTACCGTGTCAAAACCAAGTGAAGGTATCGCTTTTATCCTCGGCGGCGAGCGTGATCTGTTGCTGGCGTATCCCGTGGTCCATGCCGCCACATTGACCGAGATGCTGGCCGTTGCGCGCCAGCATCAGGCACGTATTACCTTTATCGCAGACTGCACAGCGGGTGTGGCGGCCATAGTGGATGCCTGCCAGCGCCAGCCAACTGGCGATGTCGCTATCGCGATTAAAGTCGATGTCGGTTTGCATCGTGTGGGGATCGATCCGCACAGTGACGCAGCCGCCACACTGGCTCAACAGATCCAGAATGCGGGTATCTTTTTTGCCGGCCTGGTGTCTCATGCGGGCCATGCATACGGCGCGGGCAATGCTGCAGCCATCGCCAATGTGGCACTGCAGGAAATGGCATTGATGCGCGACGTACAGCAGCGGCTTAACACGGCGGGCATAACGCCTTGCCCGATTTCAGTGGGCTCCACGCCAACGGCTTTAGCTGCACCGGTCACCGAAGGCAGTGACGAAATTCGCCCGGGGAACTATGCGTTGTTGGATCTCACCGCCCTCCGCCTGGGTTTATGTGAACCCGATGCCTTGGCACTCAGCGTGGTCACGCGGGTGGTGGCGGTCAATCCGCACTACGCGATTATCGATGCCGGTTCGAAAATGCTCAGCTCGGACAAAGGCCCACACGGCACCAATGCCAGCGGCTTCGGTATTGCCGTTGATGAGCAGGGTAACCAGTATGAAGTGCTGAAGCTGTCGGAAGAACACGGCTTTTTACAGTACGACGATCGGGCACCCGCATTAGGTTCTCTTCTGCGCATCTTCCCTAATCACAGCTGCGCAGTCGTGGCACAGTCCGATGATTTTGTCCTGCGCCAACCAGATGGCAGTGCAGAGACCCTCGATATTCAAGGGCGCGGCAAGTTTATCTGATCATCGCATTTCCCCCTGAAACCTCTGTGACGCCACACTTCCATGAGCGGGCCATTTCCAGCCCGCTTACCTTCAGTTAAGGTACAAAATGTTGCAGGGCCTTGTTGAACGCAGCCTTGCACGTTGTTGCCGCGTCAAACCGGCGTTATCTGCTCAACAGGAGGTTCCATGCTGCCATCTCAGACAGTCACGCTAACCATTCCTCGTCACTGGTTAGATTTATATGAAACCATCTGGAAGCCGGAATGCTTTGCCAAATGGGCTAGCGGACTCAGCGCCAGCACCCTGACCCAGGAAGGAAGCTACTGGCGAGCGAAAGGTCCCGAAGGGACGGTAAAAATCCGCTTCACGCCCCACAACCCTTTTGGGGTTATGGATCACTGGATTGATACCGGTACCGGCAAAGAGATTTACATGCCCATGCGGGTGATAGCCAACGAGCAAGGGGCGGAAATTGTGATGGTGGTTTATCGTCAACCGCTGATGTCTGATGAGAAATTCGCGCAGGATGTTGCCTGGGTAAAGCGTGATCTGAATCAACTTCTTCATCTTTTAACCCATTAGAATCAATATATTATTAATTTTTGCCATGGCTTTAACTTGCGTTGGAATCAACCAATAAGAAAATTTCTTTTTTTTACGCAGCAGTATTTAACAGTTGTACGATTTTTTAAGCGGGTTTTTTCACTATTCACAAGTCTGGCTAAAGTCTCCTTACCAGGAAAATTCCTGGTGAGGTAGCCCATATGTCCGCTGACGCACTCTGATTTATCGATGTTTTTATATTTTCGTCCATTCCACTGACTTGTCATTGTCGCAAACTGTCGACAAAGACTAATAAATAGTAAATCGATCGCCTTATCTATTCAGATGCAAAATCTGAAACCATTTATTTATGAAGTTTATTTATAGGAGTTTTCTTATGGTGTTAATTTAATTAAAACACGGTATAACTCATTCACACACAGCAATACACGATAATAACAACAGCAGGGAAACAATATGGATCGCTCAACCTATCCTTTGTTATCAGAAAAAGAATTTGTTGAGATTGCCAGGAGGATGCTGGCCGGGGAATATAATAACGTAAAGGGATTTTATAACGATCTTGCGGATTTCCTCCTGACTGGGGGAGATACCGCTGAGACAATTAAAAAATTACACACCAGGGTTATATTTTTAAATTCAGAGCATCATTTAATTGAATGCATCTTAACATGGCAATCCCTGAAAGGTATCTCAGGGCTACGCCAGGAAACGCTGCATTGATGTATATCCGTCATACTTCGAACCGCAGTTGCGTTGGCTGCGTGTGCGCACCCCAGTCACTTACTGATGTAAGCTCCTGGGGATTCACCCACTTGCCGCAATTCGAATTATTTTGGGTATAATCTGTACTCTGGGCTCAGCCCGGGTGAACCCTCAATTGCACTGGTACATGTACCATAACGAGCAGAGAATGACGATAAGAGAAAAGAATTTGGCCAGCGCCAAATGGTCAATTTTGTCATCCATTAAAATCGTCGGCATTGGTGTTTTACAGCTTTCACTTCTGGCACAAATACTTCAGGCAAACGAGTTAGACCTGCTCGCTATTGCTATTGTGATGTTATTGGTCATTGATACACTGGCCGATCGCGGATTTGGCAACGCAGTGATTAGAAATAAAAGCCTGAATAATAGCGAACTTTCCATTCTGTATTGGGGGAATGTATTAAGCGGAATGGTGATATTTGCCGTCCTGTTTATTGGCAGCGACCTGTACAGCCGCATAATGAATCAGCCGGAAATGGCCATTATGCTGGAAATGATTTCGGTTATATTTATTATTATTCCGCAAGGTCAACATTATCGCGCTATATTACAGCGGGAAAAACAATTTTCGCGCATCGCTTTCACCGAAACTTCCTCGGTGCTGGTTGGGTTAGGTGTCACGTTGTTTACCGTGTGGTTAACACCTTCAGTGCTGTGCGCTATCTGGGGCTACCTCGCGATGGTATCCATCAGAATGCTGGTCTACTGCTACTACGGCCGCTCCTGGTTCCAGCCGGAATACCGTTTTAGCCTGAAAAGTTTCGCCAATGTGCGTGCAAGAAACGGATAATAACAACAAGTCTATATGGTGGGCTCTGGGCATCTGAGAAGATGCATTCGCGTGCTGGTCGCCAGCACGCTTTTTTCTTTTTCAGACCCGCAAGGCGTTCAGCCGTATCCTCCCCCATACTTCACATCACTTTTTTTTATGCGAACTGACATCGCATCGCCAATTTATCCCGCCGGTTAAGCCTGTTAGCATGTTCGCCATCAAAGTGGCTAATCCGATAACCTCTTTTTAGAAAAACTCAGTGGTCTGTACGCTGGGAAATCTTTAGGCTGGCCGCCAATCATCTGGGGTGCTCTATGTTATTAACCGTTCTCTATATTATTGGGATTACCGCCGAAGCCATGACCGGTGCGCTGGCCGCAGGGCGTCGTAAAATGGATTTGTTTGGCGTCATCATCATTGCCTCCGTTACCGCCATTGGCGGAGGATCGGTGCGTGATATCCTGCTAGGCCACTATCCACTTAGCTGGGTGAAAAACCCGGAATACATCATGATCGTGGCAGCGGCTGCAGTGGTGACCACCTTTGTTGCACCGCTGATGAATCATTTGCGTAAAGTGTTCCTGGTTTTGGATGCACTGGGCCTGGTGGTGTTTTCTATCATTGGCGCACAGGTAGCGCTGGATTCGGGGCATGCCCCGATCATTGCGGCGATTGCTGCCGTGATCACCGGCGTATTTGGCGGTGTGCTGCGTGATATGTTCTGCAACCGCATCCCTTTGGTGTTCCAGAAAGAGTTGTATGCCGGTATCGCTTTCGCCTCAGGTTGGCTCTACATCCTGTTGCTGAAAACCCCTCTGCCGAATGAGGCGGTGGTCATCATCACCCTGTTGTTCGGATTCATCGCCCGTTTGCTGGCGCTGCGTTTCCGCCTGGGCTTGCCGATCTTCAACTATCCTCATCCCGAGCACTGAGTGCGCAGCAGGAATATCCTGCTGCTGCAAAAAATCAATCAACTGTCGGACATCGTCATGCTGCAACAGGGAGACGATGCGATGCGCCAACACACTGCCAACGCCAGGCAACTGCTGCCACTCCTCGACCTATCGCGCCATCACTTGTGACCACTGTGAATCAGGCAACGCCTGTAAAGCCGCACGCGGTAAAGGTATGCCTAACGCATTGACCCAGCGCCGCAGAGGTTGCTGACGGGTGAGATGGAAGCGCTGCCAGAACTGCTGCGCACGCTCAGTGGAGAGGCCGCTGGCCTGGGCGATTTGCTCAGGGGTGAGTGTCAGCCAGGAGAAAAGATGCGTTATCGCGCCGCTAGTGAGTAAACGTTGCCAGTTGCTGCGCTGGACGCCGGGGATATTCAACACAGATTTCTCGCTGAGCCAACTCAGGCGAGATAAAAATTGCAGCCGACATGGGGGGCTAAAATGCAGGCATGTCTGCGCATCGAAGTCATCCGGCAACGGCGCTGTGGGGTAATCACGTTGCGTCACGCGCCAGATTACGCGCTCCAGACGCGGAATGCCTTGGCCAGCCAGCGCCAGTGCCACCTGATCGCCGGCAATCACATCCCGTTCGCGCCAGCGACGCACAGAACCGATATTGACCCGGCGCACCGTTTTGTCATCCAGTTGAACCGGGATCACGTTGAGTATCACCGCAATTTTGCCTGTACGTCCGACGTTAAAATCCACGGATAGCACTTCACTGCTCACCTCTGCTGGCTGATATTTCCATGCAGCCGACCAGCTACTTTGGCCGGGCTGCCAGTCACGTCCGGCACTCGACGGTGACAGATGCATCACCACGCCATCGGTCACAAACGGCAATGGCTCACGAAACCAGCGTTCACGCCACGCGGCGGCCTCTTCCTCATTATTAATTTGCCGACTCCAGCGGTGCGATAAACCGAATCCCCAACGGGAGAGTTGCGCCAACCGCTCACTCATTTGCACAGGTCCATCAGGCCATGCCCAGACAAACAGACCGAGCCGACTCAGTAGCGTAGAAGCGTCCCGCCGCATCATGGCGCCCGCGACTTGAGCACGCGCATTTTTGCCGCCATCCCGCGCCTGCTGATGATCGGTCATCTGCAGGAACAGCTCGCCTTGCAGTACCACTTCTTCTCGATCGGTATCGATATGCTGCGGGATGGCCGGAATCTGTGTGGCTTTCTCTAACCACTGTTCGCCACGCAGACCATCTCCACGACTGATGAATGAAACCAGTTGCCCACGTCGATATACCAACGTCACCGCGACACCATCGACTTTGGGTTGTATCCACAGCGGCGCTTTATCCTGCATCCAGTACGCCACGGCCAGCTTATCGCGCAGTTTGCGCACCCCGGTGTGGGCAACCGGGTGAAGTATACTCCCGTTCGTGGTCAGCAGAGCTTCGTAACCCGAGCGGTCAGCCGTGAAGCAGCGCTGCCACTGCTGTAAACGCTGTTGCAGGCTGTCGTAATCCTCATCACTCACCAGGCTTTTGCCCTGTCGATGGTAGGCATCGTCCCAGTGACGCAACTGGCTTTGCAACTGAACGATCTCCTGATCGGCGCGAACCGGCGACCAGTTGGGGCAAAGCGCGTCAGCCCAGCCATCGGCACTGAGTAACACGCAGCATAGAAACAACCAACCTTTCATGAATGCACTCCTTTTTGCTTATTGGAGTGCGCATCAGGGTCGATCACCAATGTAAAACTCAACATCAGGAAGCCAACTTGCACGCTTTATAACGCCGTTACAGCGCGCAACTTCCGCAGCGGGAACGGGCTCACGGAAAAAGAATTGCCTTAGCCCAACGGCAAACGCTGCGTGGCGAGCCTAAGCCGTGTATACTGTGCAGGAAATCGACTCCGCTCTTTACTCAATTCAAGATAACCATGGCTCAAGGCACGCTTTATATTGTTTCCGCCCCTAGCGGCGCGGGTAAATCCAGCCTGATTCAGGCGCTGTTAAAGACACAGCCGCTGTACGATACGCAGGTGTCTATTTCTCACACCACCCGCGGCGTGCGTCCCGGTGAAGCACATGGTGAACACTACTTCTTCATCTCAAAGCCCGAATTCGAGGCCATGATTGCCGCCGATGACTTCCTCGAACACGCGGAAGTGTTCGGCAATTACTACGGCACCTCGCGCGCGGCAATTGAACGCGTGCTGGCAACCGGTGTTGATGTATTTCTGGATATCGACTGGCAAGGCGCGCAGCAAATTCGTCAAAAAATGCCGGCTGCACGCAGCATTTTTGTCTTGCCGCCGTCGACCGAAGAGCTGGACCGTCGCCTGCGTGGCCGTGGTCAGGACAGCGAAGAGGTGATCGCCCGCCGCATGGCGCAAGCTGTGGCGGAGATGAGTCACTATGCCGAATACGATTATCTGATCGTGAATGATGATTTCGATCTGGCGCTGACCGATCTGAAACACATTATTCGCGCAGAACGTCTGCGTATGAGTCGCCAAAAATCGCGACATGATGCTTTAATCAGCAAACTATTGGCAGTCTGAAGTCACTTTCAGTATTATGCCCAGTCATTTCTTCATCATCTGTGGAGTAGCACACCTATGGCACGCGTAACCGTTCAGGACGCAGTAGAGAAAATTGGTAACCGTTTTGACCTGGTGTTGGTCGCTGCACGTCGTGCACGTCAGATGCAGGTAGGCGGCAAAGATCCGCTGGTTCCAGAAGAGAACGATAAAGCCACCGTTATCGCCCTGCGCGAAATCGAAGAAGGCTTGATCACCACCCAGATTCTGGATGTACGTGATCGTCAGGAACAGCAAGAGCAGGAAGCCGCTGAGTTACAAGCCGTTACCGCTATCGCTGAAGGTCGTCGTTAACAGCACTCTGCAGGTCAACCTTGTATCTGTTTGAAAGCCTCAATCAACTGATTGAAAAATACTTGCCTGAGGAGCAAATAAAGCGCCTCAAGCAAGCTTATCTTGTTGCGCGTGATGCCCACGAGGGTCAAACACGCTCCAGCGGTGAACCTTACATCACCCATCCTGTTGCCGTTGCCTGCATTCTGGCCGAGATGAAACTCGACCATGAAACGCTGATGGCGGCGCTGCTGCATGACGTGATTGAAGATACACCCGCCACCTACCAGGATATGGAACAGCTGTTTGGCAAAAGCGTTGCCGAACTGGTGGAAGGCGTATCGAAGCTCGATAAGCTGAAGTTCCGCGACAAGAAAGAAGCCCAGGCTGAAAACTTCCGCAAAATGATCATGGCGATGGTGCAAGACATCCGCGTCATTCTGATCAAACTGGCTGACCGCACGCATAATATGCGCACCTTGGGTGCATTGCGACCGGATAAAAAGCGTCGTATTGCACTGGAAACGCTGGAGATTTACAGCCCTCTGGCGCACCGCCTCGGTATTCATCACCTGAAAACAGAACTGGAAGAGCTGGGCTTTGAAGCCCTCTATCCCAATCGTTTCCGGGTGATTAAAGAGGTGGTGAAAGCGGCGCGCGGTAACCGTAAAGAGATGATTCAGAAGATTCTTTCTGAAATCGATGGCCGCTTACAGGAAGCCGGTATTCCCTGCCGCGTCAGTGGCCGCGAGAAGCATCTCTATTCGATCTACCGCAAAATGCATCTGAAAGAGCAGCGATTCCACTCCATCATGGATATCTATGCTTTCCGCGTGATCGTGAAAGATTTAGATACCTGTTATCGCGTGCTCGGCCAGATGCACAGTCTGTACAAACCGCGTCCAGGACGCGTGAAAGATTACATCGCTATTCCCAAGGCCAACGGCTATCAATCCCTGCATACCTCAATGATTGGCCCGCATGGCGTGCCGGTCGAAGTGCAGATCCGTACCGAAGATATGGATCAGATGGCAGAGATGGGGGTAGCGGCACACTGGGCTTATAAAGAAGCCGGTGAAAACGGCACGACCGCGCAGATCCGCGCTCAGCGCTGGCTGCAAAGCCTGCTGGAGCTGCAACAGAGCGCCGGTAGTTCGTTTGAATTTATCGAAAGCGTGAAGTCCGATCTCTTCCCGGATGAAATCTACGTCTTCACGCCAGAAGGCCGCATTGTCGAGCTGCCTGCGGGCGCCACCCCGGTGGATTTCGCCTATGCCGTGCATACCGATATTGGTCACGCCTGCGTTGGCGCACGCGTCGATCGCCAGCCTTATCCGCTGTCACAATCGCTGACCAGCGGCCAAACCATAGAAATTATCACCGCGCCGGGCGCCCGTCCGAATGCGGCATGGCTCAACTTTGTTGTCAGCTCCAGAGCGCGTTCGAAGATTCGTCAGCTGTTGAAGAACCTTAAACGTGAAGACTCCGTCAACCTGGGTCGACGCCTGTTAAGTCACGCCTTAGGTGGCAGTAAGAAGCTGGCCGAGATTCCGGCAGAAAATATTCAGCACGAACTGGAACGTATGAAGCTGGCGGGTATTGAAGATCTGCTGGCGGAAATCGGGCTGGGCAATGCCATGAGCGTGGTGGTGGCGAAAAACCTGCTGCAATCCGGCAGTGAAGAAGCGCCAAGAGACAGCAAACGTAAAAAGCTGCCGATTAAAGGCGCAGATGGTGTACTGATCACCTTTGCTAAATGCTGCCGCCCGATTCCAGGCGATCCGATTGTGGCTCACGTCAGTCCCGGCAAAGGTCTGGTGGTGCACCACGAATCCTGCCGCAACATTCGTGGCTATCAGAAAGAGCCAGAGAAGTTCATGCCGGTTGAGTGGGACAAGGATATCGATCAGGAATTTGTCGCGGAAATCAAAGTCGACATGTTCAACCATCAGGGCGCGCTGGCTAACCTGACGGCAGCGATCAATACCGCAAGTTCCAACATTCAAAGTCTGAGCACTGAAGAACGTGATGGCCGTGTTTACAGCGCCTTTATCCGCCTCACTGCCAACGATCGCGTCCATCTGGCCAACATTATGCGCAAGATTCGCGTGATGCCGGATGTGATTAAAGTTCACCGAAACCGTAATTAGGCATGAACGCTCAACGCTTTGCTCGTATCCAGGAGATGCTGGCCATGCGCCAGCACGATCTCACGGTCTGCATGGAACAGGTCCATAAGCCACATAACGTCTCAGCGGTGATTCGTACCGCCGATGCTGTTGGCATCCATGAAGTTCACGCCGTATGGCCCAGCGTGCGTATGCGCACCATGGTATCAGCCTCTGCAGGCAGCAATAGCTGGGTAAAAGTCCAGACTCATCGCCACATCGCCGAAGCGGTTCGTCATCTGAAAGGTCAGGGCATGCAAGTGCTGGCGACCAACCTGTCGGCAAATGCCGTGGATTTTCGCGAAGTCGATTACACCAAGCCGACCTGCATTCTGATGGGCCAGGAAAAAACCGGGATTACCGCTGAAGCGCTGGCGCTTGCCGACCAAGACATCATTGTTCCTATGGTTGGCATGGTGCAATCACTGAATGTGTCTGTCGCCTCTGCGCTCATCCTGTATGAAGCCCAACGCCAGCGACAAAATGCCGGTATGTACCAGCGTCAATACAGCCTGCTGGATGAAGACGAACAGCAGCGTTTGCTGTTTGAAGGCGGCTATCCGGTGCTGGCACGCGTTGCGAAGCAGAAAGGCCTGCCGTATCCGCACATTAACGTCCAGGGCGAGGTGGAAGCCGATGCCAGTTGGTGGGCCACCATGCAAGCGACGGGTAAAAAATGAAAGGCCGTCTGCTGGATGCCATCCCGCTCAGTACCCTGACCGGCGTCGGCGCCAGTCAGGCGGGTAAACTGGCTAAACTCAGTCTGTTTACCATTCAGGATTTGCTGCTGCATCTGCCGCTGCGCTACGAAGATCGCACCCAACTCTACAAAATTAATAACCTGCTACCGGGCGTTTGGGCCACGGTGGAAGGCGAAGTGCTGCACAGCGACATCACCTTTGGCCGTCGCCGTATGCTGGTGTGCCAGATCAGCGATGGCAGCGGCGTGCTGACCATGCGCTTCTTCAACTTCAATGCCGGAATGAAAAACAGCCTCGCTCCTGGCCGTCGCGTCACCGCGTATGGTGAAATCAAACGCGGCCAACGCGGCGCAGAGATCATTCATCCCGAGTATCGCGTGCAGGGCGAACAAGGCGGCGTAGAGCTGCAAGAGACGCTGACGCCGGTCTATCCCACCACCGAAGGGATTCGCCAGGCAACACTGCGCAATCTGACCGATCAGGCACTGACGTTGCTGGAAACCTGCCCGATTGCCGAACTGTTGCCGTCGGAACTGAGTGGCGGCTTGATGAGTTTGCCAGATGCGCTGCGCACACTGCATCGCCCCCCACCTGATTTACCGCTCAGCGAGCTGGAAACCGGCCGCCATCCGGCCCAGAAACGCTTAATTCTCGAAGAGCTACTGGCGCACAATCTCAGCATGCTGGCCGTACGCGCCGGTGCGCAGCGCCATCACGCATTGCCAATGCCCGCCAGACATCATCTGGTTGATCAATTGCTGGCTGCGCTGCCCTTCTCACCGACGGGCGCACAGAAGCGGGTGGTTGAGGAGATAGAGCGCGATTTGGCCAATGACTTCCCGATGATGCGCCTGGTACAGGGCGATGTTGGCTCCGGAAAGACCCTGGTTGCCGCACTGGCGGCGCTGAATGTGATCGCGCATGGCAAGCAAGTGGCGCTCATGGCGCCCACCGAACTGCTGGCCGAGCAGCATGCCAACAACTTCCGCCAGTGGTTTGCACCGCTGGGCATTGAAGTAGGCTGGCTGGCCGGTAAACAGAAAGGCAAAGCGCGTGAAGCTCAGCAGGAAGCCATTGCCAGTGGTCAGGTGGCGATGGTGGTTGGCACCCATGCTCTATTCCAGGAGCAGGTGAAATTTAACGGCATGGCGCTGGTGATCATTGATGAACAGCACCGCTTTGGCGTCCACCAGCGTCTGGCACTGTGGGAAAAAGGCGAAGAGCAAGGTTTCCATCCGCATCAGCTGATCATGACCGCAACCCCGATTCCCCGCACGCTAGCGATGACCGCTTATGCCGATCTGGATACCTCAACCATCGACGAATTGCCCCCTGGCCGTACGCCGGTCACAACGGTGGCGATTCCTGATAGCCGCCGTGGCGATATTATTGAGCGTGTCAAAAATGCGTGTCACGAAGGTCGTCAGGCTTACTGGGTCTGTACATTAATCGAAGAGTCAGACGTACTGGAAGCGCAAGCAGCAGAAGCGACATGGGAAGAGTTGAAAGCCGCCCTACCCGGTTTGCAGGTTGGGCTGGTGCACGGTCGCATGAAACCCGCAGAGAAGCAGGCCGTGATGGCCGCATTCAAAGCCAACGACATTCAACTGCTGGTGGCCACCACGGTGATCGAAGTTGGTGTAGATGTTCCCAATGCCAGCCTGATGATCATCGAAAACCCAGAGCGACTGGGCCTGGCACAGTTGCATCAGCTGCGAGGACGCGTTGGCCGTGGTGCTGTCGCCTCGCATTGCGTGCTGCTGTATAAAGCGCCGCTGAGCAAAACGGCACAAAAGCGTTTGCAGGTGCTGCGCGACAGCAATGATGGCTTCGTGATTGCGCAACATGACCTTGAGATTCGCGGCCCGGGTGAACTGCTGGGCACGCGTCAGACCGGGAACGCAGAGTTTAAAGTCGCTGATCTGTTGCGCGATCAGGGCATGATCCCCGAAGTTCAGCGTGTGGCTCGCCATATCCACCAGCATTACCCCGAGCAGGCTCAAGCACTCATTGAGCGCTGGTTGCCGGAGACCGAGCGTTACAGCAACGCATAAATGCTGACGCGGTCTTACGGGTTGCGATCGATCGCCATAAAATCACCGACAAACTTCTGCAACAGACGCGCCAGTTCGGCGCGTTCATCATGCGGCCAACTGGCAAACAAATTCTGATAAATCTGCGCGCGTGCAGTATCGATTTTATCGGTCATTGCCTTGCCTGCCGGGGTAATCACCGCTTCATTCACCCGTTTGTCTTTGGCATTTTTTTGCCGTTGCGCCAGTCCTAGCTCCTCTAGCTTCGCCACCTGACGGCTTACGGTGGTGTAATCACGCCCTGCGCGCTCCGCCAGTTCGACCACACCAATAGGACCGAAACGGCCAATCTGTATCAGCAGTGGAAACAGCGCGCGGTCGAGTTGAATATTGGACTCTTTAATCAGCAACTCATCACGCTGAGGTCGGTTGAATGTACCCACAATCATCAGCAGCGCGTTATGAAGATCATCAAACTCCGCACTATTATGTGTATTTTGCACACTTTTCATTGACGTTATCCCGAGGCAGAACTAATGTGTGCATATTACACATATTAATTTAAGGTGAAAACATGAAAGCAGCGATCGTTTCTGCGGCGGGTATCCTGCCGATATACGGTGATTTTCCGGAGCCACAGGCTGACGCAGAACAGGTTGTCGTGTCAGTTAAAGCCTCGGCCATCAGCCAGCTGGCAAAAGCACGTGCGGCGGGTAAGCACTACAGCGCGGGTTCACACTATCCCTTTATTGCCGGCATTGATGGCACGGGCACATTGAGTAACGGCGACCCGGTCTACTTCCTCGCCTTTAATGCGCCCTGGGGCAGCATGGCGGAAAGAACTTTAGTACCTGCTGCCGCCATCGTTCCATTGCCCGCCACGCTGGATCCGGTACTGGCAGCGGCCATCGCCAATCCCGGCATGTCATCATGGGCTGCGCTGACGCGACGTGCTCAGTTACAGCCAGGGGAAACGGTGTTGATTAATGGCGCCACCGGCACTTCGGGTGGATTGGCTGTACGCATCGCCCGCCATCTCGGCGCTGGGAAAATTATCGCCACCGGGCGCAACCGTGAAGTGCTTAACCAATTGCGTACGCAGGGTGCCGATATCACGCTGACACTGGATGAACTGCCTGGCTCACTTCCTGCTCTAATGAAGGAAGGTGTTGATGTGGTGCTGGATTATCTGTGGGGCCCGAGTGCACTCGACATCATGCAAGCCGCGGTGGCAGGGGGTGAAAAAGTGGTGCGCTTCGTCCAGATTGGTTCGCTGAGCGGTCAGGAAATCTCGCTTCACAGCAAATTATTACGCTCTTCTGGCCTGACTCTGATGGGTAGCGGTTTGGGTAGCGTCTCTGATGCTGAACTCATCGCCTGTATCAGTGAAATGCTCAACGCAGCGGCAGAAAGCGATTTTTCCATTGCCTTTAACATGCGCCCGCTAAGTGAAGTGGCGCAGGCATGGCAGGAAGATGATAGCCGCAGCCGCACGGTGTTTACGCTTTAAATCAATACAACGGCAAAGGGGCATTGCAAACGATTGCTTTCACAACGCAACCGTTTAAAATCGCCCCTTTGTTGTTATTGAGAACGTCCACCATGTCCGTCAATACCGCTGAATCTCACCAGCCAGCCACGCCTAAAAGTGAACTGATTTACCGCCTCGAAGACCGTCCGCCCTTGCCTCAAACACTGTTTGCGGCCTGCCAGCATCTGTTGGCGATGTTTGTCGCGGTGATTACGCCCGCACTGCTGATCTGCCAGGCGCTGGGTTTACCGGCGCAGGATACCCAGCACATTATCAGCATGTCACTCTTTGCTTCCGGCGTGGCATCGATTCTGCAAATCAAAACCTGGGGACCGGTGGGTTCCGGCCTGCTGTCGATTCAGGGCACCAGCTTTAACTTTGTCACCCCGTTGATTATGGGCGGGATGGCGCTGAAGAATGGCGGTGCGGATGTGCCCACCATGATGGCGGCACTGTTTGGCACTTTGATGGTGGCATCCTGTACCGAGATGGTGCTGTCACGCGTGTTGCACCTGGCGCGCCGTATTATCACGCCGCTGGTGTCGGGCATCGTGGTGATGATTATCGGCCTGTCACTGATTCAGGTTGGCCTGACCTCGATTGGCGGTGGCTTCGCGGCCATGAGCGATCACACTTTTGGCGCACCAAAAAACCTGCTGCTGGCCGGTGCCGTGCTGGTGGTGATTATTTTGCTTAACCGCCAGCGCAATCCGTATCTGCGCGTTGCATCTCTGGTGATTGCCATGGCGGTGGGTTATGCGCTGGCCTGGGCGCTGGATATGTTACCCACCATCACCGCCCCCACCAACCAAGCGCTGGTCGCCGTACCCACCCCGCTCTATTACGGTCTGGGTTTTGACTGGAATCTGCTGATTCCTCTGATGTTGGTGTTTATGGTGACCTCGCTGGAAACCATTGGCGATATCACCGCCACCTCCGATGTTTCAGAGCAACCGGTGAGCGGCCCGGTATACATGAAGCGCCTGAAAGGCGGCGTGCTGGCCAACGGCCTGAACTCTTTTGTTTCCGCATTGTTCAATACGTTTCCGAACTCCTGCTTTGGTCAGAACAACGGGGTGATCCAGTTGACCGGTGTTGCCAGCCGCTACGTGGGTTTTGTGGTGGCGTTGATGCTGATTGTGCTTGGCTTGTTCCCGGCAGTCAGCGGCTTTGTTCAGCATATTCCAGAACCGGTACTCGGCGGTGCCACCATTGTGATGTTTGGCACTATCGCGGCTTCCGGTGTGCGTATTGTTTCGCGTGAGCCACTGAACCGCCGCGCCATCATGATCATCGCGCTTTCACTGGCTGTGGGCCTGGGGGTTTCCCAGCAACCGCTGATTCTGCAATTTGCGCCAGACTGGCTGAAAACCCTGCTGTCATCGGGTATCGCTGCGGGTGGTATCACCGCAATCGTACTTAACCTCGTCTTTCCACAAGAAAAGTAACTCGTACGGCAGGCTACGGCCTGCCTGTTATTTATCCGCTTTTACATCCAGGCTGTTGAGCTGTAACGGTAATTCAGGCATAACAACCTCTTACCGGATAAATATCGGGATGGATGGATGCGATGAAATTTTTAGGCAAGTTTTTCCTTACCTTACTGCTGCTGATTCTGCTTGGGCTGGTGGTCCTGTATGTCATGCTGCAGACCCAGTGGGGCGCAGGCTGGTTTAGCCGTTGGGTAAGCGATAAAACCGCCTGGCACCTGTCGCTGAGCAAGATTGAGCACAACTTCTCTTCGCCTTCACACATCATCCTCGATGACTTCAGCTTCGGCCATGATGGCCAACCGGCGGTGCTGGTTGCCAAGCGCGTCGATCTGGGTCTGGCGCTGGTGCAATTCAGCGACTGGCTACATTTTGACAGCATTGAAGTACGCGATGGCGAAATCAACCTTGCCAATCAAACACCGGATACCACGCTGCCGATCCAGGCTAACCGCCTGCAGCTCAATAATGTACGCATTGATAGCCCACACAGCACGCTGCCGATGATGGCTCAGCGTGTAAACGGTGGGATTGTGCCGTGGAAACCGACGCCGACAGACATGTTGGGCAGTGATGCTCAGTTTCAGATGAGTGCTGGCGTCATGACGTTGAATGGCGTGCCCGGCAACAATGTGCTGCTGCAAGGCAGCGTTAATCAGCGGCGTTTAGTACTCACCAACATTGGCGCGGACCTCGCGCGCGGTTCGATGACCGGCAACGCTGAGCGCGATGCCCAGGGCAACTGGCAGATTGATCAGCTACGCCTCAACGATATCCGTTTGCAGACCCATCAAAACCTGAGCGATTTCCTCAATCCGTTACGTGATGTGCCTTCCGTTAGCATTAATCGGCTGGATATGACGGATGCACGACTGCAAGGCCCGGATTGGGCGGTGACCGATCTCGATTTGACCCTGAAGAACATCACGCTACGCGGTGATGACTGGCAGAGCGATGGCGGCTCACTGTCGATGAACGCCGGTAACTTTATCAACGGCGGCTTTGAGCTGAACGACCCGATTGTGAATGCCAATTTCTCAGCGCAAGGCATTGAGTTGGCACAGTTCAGTTCACGCTGGGCAAACGGGGTGATCCGCGCTAACGGCACCTGGACGCGCAGCGATAAGCGTTTGACGCTTGATGACTTAGCGATTGCCGGGCTGGAATATACCTTGCCACAGAACTGGCGCGATCGCTGGCAGCAGGCGTTACCCTCCTGGCTGGACAGCGTATTGTTGAAACACGCGACGGCAAACCGCAATCTGGTGATCGATATTAATCCCGCCTTCCCGTTCCAGATGACAGCGCTGGATGGCAGTGCCGATAACGTTCTACTGGCGCGCCAGCATCAGTGGGGCGTCTGGAGCGGCAAAGCGAGTTTCAATGCGGCGGAAGCCACCTTTAACCGCACCGATCTGCGCCATCCATCCATCACTTTCAATGCTGACGATCAACAGGTTCAGATCACTGAAATGAGTGCCTTTAACGGCAGCGGTTTGCTGGAAGGCACCGCGAACGTCGGGCAGGATGCACAGCGTGCATTAACGCTGAATCTAAAAGGCCAGGCGGTGCCCGCCAATGTGTTGCAAAACTGGGGCTGGCCAGCCTTGCCGCTCAGCGGTAACAGCAATCTGCTGTTGCAACTGAAGGGATCGCTGAGCGCTAATGCGCCGCTGCGTCCGAGCGTGGAGGGGAATTTGTCCGTGACTACTGATTCACAATCGGTGCAGCAGACGATGCGAGGCGGGCAGGTTCAGTAAATTTGCAGAGAATCGTAGCGGCGCGATTTATCGCGCGTACCTGGAGCAACGATGTTGCTGCCAGATGCGCAATAAATTGCGCCGCAACAGAACACACAACGTATTAATTGATCCGTGCGCCGGAACCGCCCTCTTCTAACGCACCATCCGCATCGGCGGGGAGCACGATATACACCCCTTCAAACACCGCACCTAACTCATCATCACCAAACAGTTCCACTTCCATCTGCACACGCGCTTTACGGCCACGCGCCAGACGATCGAGATCGCCGCTCAATGAGCCGAGATCGGCAATCGCGCCCGGACGACCGCTGATGGGCTTGCTGTAACGAATATGCGCATCCGCCAGGATGATGGTGCCGCCAAGGTGACGCTCGCGCAGCAGCAGCCAGATAAGCCCCCACCCTGTGAGTGTGGCCAGCGAGAACAGGCTACCGGCGAACAGCGTGTGGTGAGGGTTTTGGTTGCCCGTTTCGGGCATGGTGGTGACAAACTTCTGCCCGGTATATTGCAGAATGCGCACCCCCATTTTTTCACTGAGCGGGATGTGTTCATACCAGGCCTGCTGTAATTGCCCACACCAATCGGCGCGATGCAGTATGTCATCCAGCGTGACCACCGGTTTAATCATCAGGAAGTGACGCACCGGTGTGGTTTGAGGCGCGGTGATTTCACCCTGGTTGACGAAGCCCAGCTTCGCAAAGAACTCGACGGCATCTTCACGTGCGCTACAGGTGACGCGTTTCGCCCCTTCCTGACGCGCAACGGATTCCAGCGTCATCGCCACCAGCGTGCCTAAACCTTTCCCTTGCACCGAGGGATGCACGGCTAAAAAGCGGATCGCCGCTTCGTTTTCGGCGTTGATATAAAGACGTCCGACGGCAACCGGATTGCCCTGTTCGTCCACCACCATTTGATGGTGGGCCAGCGCATCCCAGGCATCACGTTCGGAGCCCTGCGGCTGACGCAGCGGTTTACGTAACATTTCCCAGCGGAACTGATAATAAACATCCAGCTCTTCCGCTGTTTGCGGCACACGAAGATGATACATAAAGTGATTCTCTCGTTCGGAGCTTGCGTGGCTGATCCCTGGCCGCTCGGCTGAAAACCTCACACCTGCAACCAGAAGGTGACTGGACCATCGTTAACCAGTGAAACCTGCATGTTGGCAGCAAAACGACCGTTCGCCGTGGACACACCCTGTTCCCGGCAACAGTCGCTGAAATAGTGATAGAGGCGCTCGGCTTCCGCCGGTTCAGCGCCACCTGAAAAAGAGGGGCGCATGCCTTTGTTGGTATCGGCGGCAAGGGTGAATTGGGAAACCACCAGCACGCTGCCACCGGCCTGCTGTACGTTAAGGTTCATTTTGTCGTTCTCATCACCAAAGATGCGATAACCCAGCACACGCTCAGATAAACGCTGTGCCTTTTGTTCGTCGTCGCCCTTCTCAACACCTAATAACACCAGCAAACCCGCACCAATTTCGCCCACCGTCGCGCCCTCGACGCTGACGCTCGCGCGAGTGACGCGCTGAATCAAAGCAATCATGTATCCTCTCGTTCTTTTTCGCGTTCCTGCTTTTTCAGCTGGCGATAGTCGTCCAATGTGACGGTTATTTCCGCACCTAACAACACAATACACCAGGTCCAGTAAACCCACAGAAAGAGTATTGGGATGACGGCCAGTACGCCGTAAATTAATTGATACGAAGGGAACATCGTAACATAGAGCGCAAAGCCTTTTTTACCCAACTCAAACAGCAGCCCCGCAACAATCGCCCCGATCAATGCATCACGGGCAGGCACGCGCCGGGTGGGAACAATGCTGTACAGCAGCCAAAAAGCGAGGATGGCCAGCAATAAAGGAAACACACGCAAGATCTGATCAATCAGGCTGTTCACGCCGGTCACATCAATCCAGCGCAGGGACAACAAATAAGAGCTGATGGCCAGACTCGCTCCTGCCAGTAACGGGCCTAGCGTCAGGATCATCCAGTACACCGCAAAGGAATAGACCAAGGGGCGCTGTTTATCACTGCGCCAAATGGTATTGAGTGCGCTGTCTACGGAATGCATCAGCAGCAGGGCCGTGACGATCAACCCCACGGTCCCCACTGCCGTCATCTTATTCACATTTGCGACAAACTGATCGAGATAACGCTGGATGACGTCACCCGCTGCCGGCATGAAATTGCTGAAAACGAAGTGTTTAAGTTGGACGCTGATGTCTCTGAACATCGGGAAGGCGGCAAACAGGGCAAACACCACGGCGATAAGCGGCACTAAAGCCAGTAATGAGACGTAGGCCAGATTTCCGGCCTGCGTCGTCATGTTGTCTTCATCTACGCGTCGCCACAGCAGTTTGACCCAGAGAAAAAACGCGTGCGCCGAATGGCGCAGATGGTTACGCGTCACCACTCAGAGACGGCTCGCAAACCAGGCTGGTACGGTTTTGTCATCTTCTACCAGCACGCTCTCAATACCCAGCGCACGCGCGGCATCAATATTTGCCTGGTTATCATCGAAGAACACCGCCTGGTCGGCCGTGTAACCTTCATGTTCCAGCACAGTTTGATAGATACGTGCCTCAGGCTTACGCATCCCCATGTCCTGCGACATATAGACGTGGTCGGCAGCCTGTTGCACTTCCGGATATTGCGTTGGCCAGAATTCAAAGTGCAGCTGATTGGTATTCGACAGGATCACCACGCGCTCGCCGTTGGCGCGCAGTCTGTTCATGATCGCCAGTGTTTCCGGGCGAACACCGACAAACACTGCCTGCCAGCCTGCAGTGAATTGCGGATAGCTCAGTGCAATGTCCAGTTGGTCACAGATGCGTGCCGCAAATTCAGGATCGCTGATTTCACCCCGTTCGTGTTTTTCAAACGCTTCATCCATACGGAAGCGACTTTGCAGCGTCGCCAGCGGCACACGTCCCAGGTCACTCCAGACGCCGAGCACACGGTTAAAATCGATATCAACAATCACATTGCCTAAATCAAAAATGTACAGCATGACGCCTCTCCTCTATGTTCCCTGGATCATTCACTCTAGCGGTAAAACGAGAAGCTGAACAGGTACGATGAGGAGGAAATCCGCGATTTGGAAGCCGGTGCAAAGTTCAGAAAGCGAGCGTTTCAGCGGGTTGCAGACATAAAAAAGCCCCGCAATGCGGGGCTTAAATATCAGACTGTTTCGCTTAGTCTTTACCGCCGCGAGACGCACGCTTACGGTCGTTCTCGGTCAGGTGACGTTTACGAATACGGACTGACTGCGGAGTCACTTCTACCAGTTCGTCATCATCGATGAACTCGATAGCCTGCTCCAGCGTCATTTTCTGCGGTGGAACCAGAGTGGTGGCTTCATCAGTACCTGATGCACGCATGTTGGTCAGTTTCTTACCGGTCAGGCAGTTAACTGTCAGGTCGTTTGAACGGCTGTGAATACCGATGATCTGGCCTTCATACACTTCCGCACCGTGACCCAGGAACAGCTTACCGCGATCCTGCAGGCTGAACAGGGCGAACGCTACCGCTTTACCCTGGCCGTTAGAGATCAGCACGCCGTTCTGACGCTGGCCCACTTCACCCGGACGCACATCGTCGTAGTGGCTGAAGGTGGAGTACAGCAGACCGGTACCTGAAGTCATGGTCATGAATTCGTTACGGAAGCCAATCAGACCACGGCTTGGGATCATGTAGTCAAGACGTACACGGCCCTTACCATCAGGATCCATGTTTTTCAGGTCGCCTTTACGCTCACCCATCGCTTGCATCACAGAACCCTGGTGGGTTTCTTCGATGTCGAGGGTCACGTTTTCGAATGGCTCTTGCTTACGGCCTTCGAATTCACGGAAGATAACTTTCGGACGGGATACCGCCAGCTCGAAACCTTCACGACGCATGTTCTCGATCAGAACAGACAAGTGCAGCTCACCACGACCAGAAACGCGGAACGCATCTGAATCTTCGGTTTCTTCAACGCGCAGTGCCACGTTGTGCACCAGCTCTTTGTTCAGACGCTCCAGGATCTGGCGCGAAGTCACGTACTTACCTTCTTTACCGCAGAAAGGTGAGGTGTTGACGTTAAAGAACATGGTTACGGTTGGTTCATCGACGCTCAGGGCTGGCAACGCTTCAACCTTCTGCGTATCACAGATGGTGTCAGAGATGTTCAGCTCGCCCAGACCGGTTACCGCGATGATATCGCCAGCTTCAGCTTCGGCGCTTTCGATACGTTCCAGACCCAGGTGGCCCAGTACTTTACCGACTTTACCGTTACGGGTTTTGCCTTCGCTATCAATGATAGTGACTTGCTGGTTCGGCTTGATTTTACCGCGCTTGATGCGGCCAATGCCGATAACACCCAGGTAGTTGTTGTAGTCCAGCTGCGAGATCTGCATCTGCAGTGGTGCTTCAACTTCAACCTGTGGCGGAGAAACACGATCCACAATCGCCTGGTACAGCGGGGTCATGTCGTCAGCCATGTCGTTGTGGTCCAGACCTGCAATACCATTCAGCGCTGAAGCATAAATGATAGGGAAGTCCAGCTGCTCGTCGGTCGCATCGAGGTTAACGAACAGGTCGAAGACCTGATCAACAACCCAATCTGGACGCGCGCCAGGACGGTCAACTTTGTTGATGACTACGATCGGCTTCAAACCATGAGCAAAGGCTTTTTTGGTTACGAAGCGGGTTTGCGGCATAGGGCCATCCATCGCATCTACAACCAGCAGCACCGAATCCACCATGGACATAACGCGCTCCACTTCACCACCGAAGTCGGCGTGTCCTGGGGTATCAACGATGTTGATACGGTAGTCGTTCCATTTGATGGCGGTGTTTTTTGCGAGGATGGTAATCCCACGCTCTTTCTCCAAATCGTTGGAGTCCATTACGCGCTCAGTCGCTTCGGTACGGGCATCAAAAGTACCGGACTGTTGTAAGAGTTTGTCAACCAGGGTGGTCTTACCATGGTCAACGTGCGCGATAATGGCGATGTTACGCAAATTTTCGATCACAGCTTTGCCTCAGGCATTATAGAAATAACGCGGTATTGTACACGGATTAAGCGAAAGACTGAACATGATCACAGTATTCACTTAAAGTTTCTCATAGTGCTGTTTTTTAGCACCAATAACGGTGCATTAATCTGCACTGCGATGGTGTTTTGCACCTTTTTGGGGCGCAATTTCATCCATGGAGCACCAAATTAGTGCGCACCATCCATACTGGTGCAGTGGTCGACTCACCAAAGAGCGCGCCACAGCGCCATTTTCACCATTGTAATAAAGTTGGCACAGAATTCGCTTTATATCTTTTAAGCGAAAACGACAGTTATAAAACGGTTGAAAGAGCTTGCCGAGATCTTGGTTAGGTAATGGTCAGAAGTCGTGACACATTCCAGGCAACGAAGTTCTCTCACCATGACGATAATGACCATTTCCAGGAGAGTTGAGTATGTCCGCTGAACACGTTCTCTCGATGATGAACGAACACGAAGTTAAGTTTGTTGACCTGCGTTTTACCGATACCAAAGGTAAAGAACAGCACGTTACTATCCCTGCGCACCAGGTTAACGCTGACTTCTTCGAAGAAGGCAAAATGTTCGATGGCTCATCCATCGGCGGCTGGAAAGGCATTAACGAATCAGACATGGTGCTGATGCCGGATGCGACCACTGCGGTGATGGATCCGTTCTTCGAAGACTCTACCCTGATCATTCGTTGCGACATCCTCGAGCCAGGCACACTGCAGGGCTACGACCGTGACCCACGCTCCATTGCTAAGCGTGCAGAAGAGTTCCTGCGTTCTTCAGGCATCGCGGATACCGTGCTGTTTGGACCAGAGCCAGAGTTCTTCCTGTTCGATGACATTCGTTTCGGTTCATCTACCTCAGGTTCACACGTTGCTATCGACGATATCGAAGCAGCATGGAACACCGGTAAAGAATACGAAGGCGGTAACAAAGGTCACCGTCCAGGTCTGAAAGGCGGTTACTTCCCAGTTCCACCAGTCGACTCAGCTCAGGACATCCGTTCTGCTATGTGTCTGACCATGGAGCAGATGGGTCTGGTGGTTGAAGCTCACCACCACGAAGTGGCAACTGCTGGTCAGAACGAAGTGGCAACCCGCTTCAACACCATGACCAAAAAAGCTGACGAAATTCAGATCTACAAATACGTGGTGCACAACGTTGCTCACGCGTACGGCAAAACTGCAACCTTCATGCCTAAGCCAATGTTCGGCGATAACGGTTCTGGTATGCACTGCCACATGTCCCTGTCAAAAGGCGGCGTGAACCTGTTCTCTGGCGACAAGTACGGCGGCCTGTCTGAAACTGCTCTGTTCTACATCGGCGGTATCATCAAGCACGCTAAAGCGATCAACGCCCTGGCGAACCCAACCACTAACTCATACAAGCGTCTGGTCCCAGGCTACGAAGCACCTGTTATGCTGGCTTACTCTGCCCGTAACCGTTCTGCTTCTATCCGTATTCCAGTGGTTGCAAGCCCGAAAGCTCGTCGTATCGAAGCGCGCTTCCCGGATCCAGCGGCTAACCCATACCTGGCGTTCACTGCACTGCTGATGGCGGGTCTTGATGGTGTTATCAACAAGATCCACCCTGGCGATGCCATGGACAAAAACCTGTATGACCTGCCTCCGGAAGAAGAAGCTGAGATTCCAAAAGTTGCAGGTTCTCTGGAAGAAGCACTGAACGCACTGAACGAAGACCGCGAGTTCCTGACCCGTGGCGGCGTGTTCACTGATGACGCTATCGATGCGTACATTGAACTGCGTAAGCCAGAAGTTGACCGTGTGCGCATGACTCCGCACCCAGTTGAGTTCGAACTGTACTACAGCGTTTAATTTAAAAAATTCGGCTTCATGCGCCGCTTTTTTGGCGGCGCACAGAGTCTGAAAACTTTTTATATTGCCGTGGAAACTTTGGCCCATCTCCGGATGGGCTTTTTTCTCCGCGCAAATACCGTTTCAAAGACAGATTTCCGTCCTAAAAGGCTATAATGCACTAACTTAGTGCAGAGGAACGCTGTATGGCTACTGGCACGCTGCCCGACGCGGGGCAGATACTCAACTCTCTAATCAACAGTATTTTGCTGGTCGATAACGATCTGGTTATCCATTATGCCAACCCGGCAGCTCAGCAATTACTGGCGCAAAGCTCACGCAAATTGTTCGGCACGCCATTACCGGAATTAACCGGCTATTTTTCGCTGAATATTGAGGTGATGAGCGAGAGTCTTGGAGCAGGCCAGGGCTTTACCGACAGCGAAGTCACTTTGGTGGTTGATGGCCGAGCGCACATTATGTCGCTGACGGCGCAACGACTGCCCGATGGCCTTATTTTGCTGGAAATGGCGCCGATGGATAATCAACGCCGCCTGAGCCAGGAACAGTTGCAACATGCACAGCAGGTCGCAGCCCGTGATTTAGTGCGCGGACTGGCACATGAAATTAAAAACCCGCTGGGTGGATTACGCGGCGCGGCACAATTATTAACCCGTGCCCTGCCCGATCCGTCGCTGCATGAATATACCCGGATCATCATTGAACAGGCGGACCGCCTGCGCAATCTGGTCGATCGCTTACTCGGGCCACAACAGCCGGGTATGCACGTAACACAAAGCATTCATCAGGTGGCCGAGCGCGTGGTCAACCTGGTCTCAATGGAGTTACCGGACAATGTCTCGCTGGTGCGTGATTACGACCCCAGCCTGCCAGAACTGCCGCATGACCCTGACCAGATTGAGCAGGTGCTGCTTAATGTAGTGCGTAATGCCCTGCAAGCGCTGGGTGAGGAAGGCGGCACTATCGTCATCCGCACGCGCACTGCTTTCCAACTGACGCTGCACGGCACACGTTATCGCTTAGTGGCACGCATTGATATTGAAGATGATGGCCCAGGCATACCTGCCCAGCTACAAGATACGCTGTTCTATCCGATGGTCAGCGGACGCGAAGGGGGCACGGGTTTAGGTCTCTCCATCGCCCGCAGTTTGATCGATCAGCATTCAGGAAAAATAGAATTTAACAGTTGGCCAGGACACACCGAATTCTCGGTCTACCTGCCTATTCGCCAGTGAGGTTTCTATGCAACGAGGGATAGTCTGGATCGTCGATGACGATAGCTCCATCCGCTGGGTGCTTGAACGTGCGCTCACTGGAGCCGGTTTGAGCTGCGCAACATTTGACAGCGCCAATGAGGTGCTGGATGCACTCTCAAGTAAAACCCCAGATGTATTGTTATCAGATATTCGCATGCCGGGCATGGATGGGCTGGCGTTGCTGAAACAAATTAAACAGCGTCATCCTATGCTGCCGGTGATCATCATGACCGCGCATTCGGATTTGGATGCCGCAGTGAGCGCCTATCAGCAGGGTGCGTTTGATTACCTGCCAAAACCGTTTGATATCGATGAGGCGGTGGCACTGGTTGAACGTGCGATTAGCCATTATCAGGAGCAGCAGCAGCCGCGCAATCAGCCGGTGAGCGGCCCCACTACCGATATCATTGGCGAAGCGCCAGCGATGCAGGATGTGTTCCGTATAATTGGCCGCTTGTCGCGCTCGTCGATCAGTGTGCTGATTAACGGCGAATCAGGTACCGGTAAAGAGTTGGTGGCGCATGCGCTGCATCGTCATAGTCCGCGGGCTAAATCACCGTTTATCGCGCTGAATATGGCTGCCATTCCTAAAGACCTGATCGAATCCGAGCTGTTCGGACACGAGAAAGGTGCCTTTACCGGGGCAAACCAGATTCGTCAGGGTCGCTTTGAGCAAGCTGATGGCGGTACGCTATTCCTCGATGAAATCGGTGATATGCCGCTCGATGTGCAGACCCGCTTGTTACGCGTTTTGGCTGATGGCCAGTTCTATCGCGTGGGCGGCTATGCGCCGGTGAAAGTGGACGTGCGTATCATCGCGGCAACCCACCAAAACCTTGAACTGCGCGTGCAGGAAGGCAAGTTCCGTGAAGACTTGTTCCACCGTCTCAACGTGATCCGTGTCCATCTGCCGCCACTGCGCGAGCGTCGTGAAGACATCCCTCGTCTGGCGCGCTACTTCCTGCAGGTGGCTGCGCGTGAGTTGGGTGTTGAAGCGAAGATTCTGCACCAGGAGACGGAAACCGCACTGACGCGTCTGCATTGGTCCGGTAACGTGCGCCAACTGGAGAACACCTGCCGCTGGTTAACCGTAATGGCTGCGGGCCAGGAAGTGTTGATTCAGGATCTGCCGCCGGAACTGTTTGAGTCGAGCACGCCAGATAGCCCGGTTCAGTCGCTGCCAGATAGCTGGGCAACACTGCTGGCACAATGGGCGGACCGCGCGCTGCGTTCCGGTCATCAAAACCTGCTCTCTGAAGCTCAGCCGGAAATGGAACGCACGCTGCTCACCACCGCACTGCGCCACACTCAGGGGCACAAGCAGGAAGCCGCACGGTTACTCGGTTGGGGTCGAAATACGCTGACGCGTAAATTGAAAGAACTGGGTATGGAGTAAGATTGCAGCTTAGTGCAACCGCAGGCGGCCTTCAGGCCGCCTTTTGTTTTTATATCACACGTGAAAATTGCTGCAGGCGGGCTTTCTGGCGCAGGTAACGATCAAAGCACATGCAGATATTGCGAATCAGCAAACGTCCAATCCCCGTTACCTGCAGGCTGAGCCCCTGCTGTTCCAGCAAGCCATCGGCGATTAACGGCGCAAGCAGCGCTAAATCCTCTGCGAAATAGTCGTCAAAATCGATTGGCCAGTGCGCCTCAATGGCAGAAAAATCCAGAGAGAAATTACAGATCAGCGCTTTGATCACATCGCGGCGCAGGCAATCATCATCGCTTAACGTCAGGCCGCGCCACAAGGCATTGCCACGCTGCTCAACGTCGCGATAATACGCCTTCAAATCTTTCTGGTTCTGCGCATAGCCGTCACCCAGCATACTGATCGCCGACACCCCGAAACCGAGCAGATCGCTCTCTCCCTGGGTGGTGTAACCCTGGAAGTTGCGATGAAGCACACCGGCACGCTGTGCCACAGCCAGCTCATCATCTGGCTTGGCAAAGTGATCCATCCCAATGAATTGGTAGCCCGCGCGGGTTAAGGTTGCGATAGTTTGCTGCAGAATCAGCAACTTCTGGGCGGCGCTGGGCAGTTCATCATCTTTGATCTTACGTTGCGCCGCGAACAGGGTGGGCATATGCGCATAGTTAAACACGCTAAGGCGGTCGGGATTGAGTGCGATTACCCGCTGCAAGGTAAAAGCAAAGCTCTCTGGCGTTTGCAACGGCAGGCCGTAGATCAAATCGAGACTCACGGAACGGAACCCCTGCGCCCGAGCACGCTCGACCAGGGCAAAGATGGTCTCTTCATCCTGAACGCGGTTAACACGCTCCTGCACGGCTTTGTTGAAGTCCTGCACGCCCATGCTCAGTCGGTTAAACCCCTCGGCACGCAGATGATCGATCATCTCCAGTTCAATTTCACGTGGATCGACCTCGATCGACATTTCAACATCATCCGCAATGTCAAAATGGCTGCGTAATAGCGCCACCAGCCGGCTCACCTGTGCCGGGTTAAGAAAGGTTGGCGTGCCGCCGCCCCAGTGTAATTGGGTTACGCGACGACCAGCAAAAAGCGGGGCTCGCTGACGGATTTCCTGTTCCAACACATCAAGATAGCGGTCTGCCTTGTGCAACTGGCGCGTGACGATCTTATTGCAACCGCAGAAATAGCACAGACGATGGCAGAACGGGATGTGCACATACAGTGACAGAGAGCGCTCAGGATAGCGTTCAACGGCTTGCTGAAATGCCGCCTCGCCGAAGTTTTCATTAAACTCCAACGCAGTGGGATAAGAGGTGTAGCGCGGGCCTGCGTAATTGTATTTTTCAATCAGGCGCTGATCCCATTCAATCTGCTGCGATGACATGCTCACTCCTTACGGTGACGTCGTCTGAGAGAGGGTCGCGTAGCAGAAGAGTGGATGAAGCGGTGAGCCGAACGCCGGCGTATACGCGACTTCAGACGCGACAGGCGGCGTAGTTTAAACAATAACCACAGCAGATAACATGTCAGTAGCAGCGCTAAAATTGATCCAGGCCAAAGCATAAGCGAATACCTGTTTAGCGCGGCATGCGGTAACACGCATGCCGATCAAAAAGTGCCTTAGTTGCCCTTCAACAGGCGCATCATATCTTCTTCTGCCTGCTCATCTTCCGCTTCGTCATCCAAGGCAATGCCCAGAGTTTCCATCAGCTCGTCGATGCGGTCTAAGGTTTGGTCCAGCCAGGCCTGATCTTCGCCGCTCAGCGTCTCGCCATTTTCAAGACGATCCAGCAGCGTATCCAGACGCTCATCGTTTTCCAGCTTGGCCAGCTCTTCCTGCGGCGTTAAACGCACTTTTTCCGCTTTCGACTTGGGTTGCGCGGCGGGTTTCTTCTCTGGCTGAGTTTTACCGTCGGCCACCAGCGCAATCGGCTTTTTGCTGCCTACGCGTGGGTCCTGGCTTTTTTTACCCTGGCCTTTATTTGCGGCTTGCACTTCCGGATTGGCACGGCTGCCAGATTTGTGGCCACTGTGTTTTTTATCGCGTTTACGGTCGCGCGCTTCCTGGTTGAGTTCTTCACGCGATTTGCGCTTGGCTTTTGCAGCAGGTTTGCCACGCGGGGCTGATGCAGGTTGCTTCATGGTGTCCGGTCTCAGTGATGCTAAGTGAATTCAGTATAGAATTGCGGCGAAATCTAGCAGAAAGCGGGCAAAGAAAAAAGGCGATAGCCTATGCTATCGCCTTATTTCGCACCTTCTCATGAAGGAATTACGGTATCAATCCTTTACGGCTCACCACGTCCCGGTTGCTCCTTCGCCCCATCGCTCCTGCGAGTATTCCTTTTCCTTGTCTGACTCGTGCCTGAATCACTTCCTGCCATGCTCTTGGTCTTCCCCGACACTCCTGAGCGCATCATCCTGATGGGTGCTGCCGTGCACTGACACTCAATGTAGACCAATCAGTAAAATGAACAAGTGAGACTTGTCTCTTATTTAGAGCGGTCTTTTTCATGATTCCATTAACACCATGATTATTAACAACAAGTCTTAATGTGAACATTCCATTAAGCGGTAATGACTGGCAGTAACAATCGTTGATCTCTTACAAAATAGCGCGTTAAGACGCCATCGGGCACTTTTGCGCCATAACAGGTATAATCAGCCCAATTGCCGAATCACTCTGCTGGAGTTTTACTTTGTCTGCTTTGAACTATCACATGACCCATTTTATGCTCAGCGCCCCGGATATTCGCCATTTGCCGGCGGATGCGGGCATTGAAGTCGCCTTTGCCGGGCGCTCTAATGCGGGCAAATCCAGCGCACTGAACACCCTGACCAATCAGAAAGGTCTGGCACGTACCAGTAAAACGCCTGGCCGTACCCAGCTCATCAACCTGTTTGAAGTGGTTGATGGTAAGCGCTTAGTGGACTTGCCAGGTTACGGTTACGCGGAAGTACCGGAAGAAATGAAGCGCAAGTGGCAGCGCGCACTGTCTGAATATTTGCAGAAACGTCAGGCACTGAAAGGCTTGGTGGTGCTGATGGATATCCGCCATCCATTGAAAGACCTCGATCAGAACATGATTGAGTGGGCCGTTCAGAGTGGCATTCCGGTGCTGGTACTGTTAACTAAAGCGGATAAGCTGGCCTCAGGCGCGCGTAAAGCACAGCTCAAGATGGTGCGTGAAGCTGCATTGGGCTTTATGGGTGATGTGCAGGTCGAGATGTTCTCATCGTTGAAAAAGCTGGGTGTGGATATCGTTCGTCAAAAGCTGGACAACTGGTTCGCTGAACTGGAACCGGCGCAGGAAGGCGATAGCGAAGCACCATCCGCCTAATCTCTCCAGCGGGTTTTTCAGCCCGCTTTTCAGAAAAAGCCCAATAAAAAACGCCCCAGTCATAAATGACTGGGGCGGCTAAATATTCAGCCAAATCCGATTACGTGAAGTAAAAGGTCTGAAAGATAGAACATCTTACCTCTGTACCCTACGCGATGAACTTTACCTGATTTTTCCTGACCGACAAAGGGTTTTTTGTTGTTAAGTTTCAGGATCCGACATCTTTTTTACCAGGTTCGTCACACTTTGGCTTAAGGCATGTAGTTTAATTACTAAAAAAATGCTTAGGGGATAAGCAGTTACCCAACGTGCATTTTACAAGCGGCTTTGCGCGCTTGCTGAACCGATTAATCAAACTTTTTTCTTATGATGATGTCAGCGGCACCGAGATGCCGCCAACATTCACCTGTTAGTGTGCCTGATCCCAGTTATCACCCGTTCCGACTTCAACCTGCAGCGGTATATCCAACTTCATGCTGCTCTCCATCAGTTGACGGATCGTCGCACTGGCACTCTCAACCGCATCATTGCGGATCTCGAACACCAATTCATCGTGTACCTGCATGATCATCTGCACTGCATCATCATTCTGCTGTTGTAACCACCCATCCACAGCAATCATCGCGCGTTTAATGATATCTGCTGCCGTGCCTTGCATCGGGGCATTAATCGCCGCACGCTCAGCCGCTTTACGACGAATGGCGTTGCTGGAATTGATGTCCGGCAGCCACAGACGGCGGCCCTCAAGGGTTTCAACGTAGCCCTTCTCCGCAGCTTGCGCACGCGTCTCTTCCATATAGCGCAGCACGCCCGGATAACGTTCGAAATAGAGATCCATATACTTCTTCGCTTCGCCGGCACCGATATTCAGCTGACGCGATAAACCAAATGCGCTCATGCCATAGATCAAACCAAAGTTAATCGCTTTGGCACTGCGACGCTGCTCCCCTGACACCTTACTCAGCGCCACACCAAACACTTCTGACGCCGTGGCACGGTGAATGTCTTCTCCCTGCGCAAAGGCATCCAGCAAGCCTTTATCCTGTGACAGGTGCGCCATAATACGCAGTTCAATTTGCGAGTAGTCAGCCGCCACAATGCGCTTATCCGCACCCGCTATAAACGCCTGGCGAATACGACGACCTTCATCATTACGCACCGGGATATTTTGCAGGTTCGGATCGGTGGAAGAGAGACGCCCGGTTGCGGTAACTGCCTGATGATAAGAGGTATGGACGCGACCGGTTTTCGGATTGATCATCAGTGGCAATTTATCGGTGTAGGTCGACTTGAGCTTCGACAGACCACGGTGCTCCAGAATCACTTTTGGCAGCGGATAGTCGAGAGCCAGCTCAGCCAGCACTTCTTCACTGGTTGATGGGGCACCGCCCGGCGTTTTCTTGGTGGGTTTAATGCCCTGCTTTTCAAACAGAATGGTTTGCAGCTGTTTGGTAGAAGAGAGATTAAACGGCTCACCGGCTAATTCGTGAGCCTTCAGCTCAAGCTCAGCCAAACGGGTAGTCAGCTCCTGCGAGTGCTTCGCCAGAATGTTTTGATCGATCAACACGCCGTTACGCTCAACACGAGAAATCACCGTAACCAGCGGCATTTCAATGTCGGTAAACACCTGCTTCGGCCCCGCTTCCTGCTCCAGCTTTGGCCACATTTGCATGTGCAGCTGCAGCGTGACATCGGCGTCTTCTGCGGCGTAGTGAGCGGCCTGCTCAATCGCAATCTGGTTGAAGGTCAGCTGATTTTTGCCTTTTCCGGCAATCTCTTCAAAGGTCACGGTTTTGTGGTTCAACCAGCGCGCCGCCAGGCTGTCCATATCATGTTTACCGCCAACGCTGTTCAGACAGTAAGACTCCAGCATGGTGTCGAATTTAATGCCTTTCAGCTCAATGTCGTAATTCTTGAGCACGCCGCGGTCGTACTTGAGGTTTTGCCCCACTTTCGCGGCTTTGGCATCTTCAAGCAGCGGTTTCAGCTGTTTCAGGACGTCGGTGCGGTCCAGCTGGTCTGGTGCATCAAGATAGTCATGGCCCACCGGAAGATAAGCCGCTTCACCCGGCGCGATCGCAAAGGAGAGACCAATAATGTTGGCGCTCCAGTTATCCAGCGAATCGGTTTCCAAATCGAAGGCAAACAGCTCCGCATTTTTCAGCTTTTGCAGCCACTCGTCGAAGGTCGCCTGATCAAGAATGGTGACGTAGCCATCCGATGACAGCACGCTGGCTGTTTCCGCGGCTGCGGCCACAGGTTCACTTGCCAGTGATTTCTGAGCCTGGGTATTGCTCTTCTTACCCTGAAGCCAGGTGCCATCCTGTAAATCGGTGATCCAGCGTTTGAACTCGTAACGGCCAAACAAAGTTTGCAGCGCTTCGACGTCAGGCTCGTTAACCGTGAGCTGCTCACAGCCCAGCTCCAGCTCAACGTCGGTCTTAATCGTCGCCAGCTGATAAGAGAGGAAAGCCACCTCACGGTTTTGCTCCAGCTTCGCCGCCATGGTTTTCGCGCCACGGAACGAAAGATCGGCCACTTTATCGAGATTGTCGTAAATCGACTGCATGCCGCCTAACCCTTGCAGCAGTGCTTGTGCCGTCTTCTCTCCCACGCCCGGCACACCGGGAATATTGTCCGAGCTATCGCCCATCATGGCCAGGAAATCGATAATCAGTGACGGCGGAACACCATATTTCTGCTCAACCTCTTCCGGACCCAGCACCGTATTGGTCATGGTGTTAATCAGCGTGATGCCCGGCGTGACCAGCTGCGCCATGTCTTTATCACCGGTACTGATCAACACTGCACGGCCTTGCTTCTCGGCTTCCAGCGCCAGTGTACCGATAACATCATCGGCCTCAACGCCAGTTACAGCCAATAATGGCAGACCCATCGCTTTAACCATCTCATGCAGCGGTTCAATCTGTGCACGCAGATCGTCAGGCATCGGCGGACGGTGAGATTTGTAGTGCTCGAATAACTCATCACGGAAGGTTTTGCCTTTCGCATCGAAGACAACAGCCACGTGGCTCGGCTGATACTGCATCAACAGGCTTTTCAGCATGTTGAGCACACCATACATGGCGCCTGTTGGCTCGCCAGCACTGTTGGTTAACGGCGGAAAGGCATGATATGCCCGATAGAGATATGAGGAGCCGTCTACCAGAATCAGAGGGTTTTCTGCAATTTGCGCCATAGGTTCGTATTTTCTTCGTTGCGATAATGAGGGCTATAAGGATGCCACAACCAGAGAAGAATGTTGAATCTGTGCGGGGAAGTCAGGATCTTTTTCGCGGTTACGCGGAGCGGATCGCAAGGATCGGGTTGTGGATAACTTTGTGCGTAAAAATCATAACGTATTGTTATTTACGTTAATTGCAATCATTTTATTGATAAAAAAACTTTATATTCAGATAGTTATCAACTTACCGTGATGCACAACACCTTTTTAAAAAGGTGATCGTCCATGTGGATATTAAGCGGAGGGTTAACAGGAGTATGAGTGTTGCGCAGTGATAATGGCGATAAAACGCCGACATTGTCGGCGTTTTATCAAGCTTGATTACTTCTTCTCAACCAGGAACTTCACTACGTTGGCATAATCTGCAACGAAATTGTCCATAGAGCTGGTATCAAGGCCGCCATTGTTGACCATGTATTTGCCGTTAACGAAGATCGCAGGCACACCTTGCAAGTTCAGGTCAGAGGCTGCTTTCTGCTGCTGCGCCACCAACGCTTTTACCGCAAAGCTGTTCCATGCAGCATCATAATCTTCAGAAGAGATGCCCGCCGCCTGGATGAAAGTCGCTTTCAGGCTTGCTGCATCAGTGATGGTTTGGGTTTTCTGGATACCATCAAAAATCGGTGCAGTGACTTTGCTTTCCACACCTAAGGCCATCGCCACAGCCCAAGCCTGCGTGACGACTGGGCCGAAATCACCACCCAGGAAATCGACGTGATATTTCGTCACTTTGGTGTCAGCTGGCAGGTTCTTTTTCACTGCATCACTCACGTGATAAACACGTTCGAACTGGTAGCAGTGTGGGCAGAAGAAGGAGAAGAACTCCAGCACCTGCGGTTCACCCGCAACCGGCTTTGGCAGCGTAACGAACTGTTTGCCGTCGTTAAACTGTGCGGCTGAAGCGCCAAATGCCAGCATTAATCCTACCAACGCAAACATAATCTTTTTCATCGTGAAAAAATCTCCTGAGTACTTCATTAAAATTGCGGGCTAAGCTGCAACGGGGGTTGGTGTAACAGCCTCTCCTGCTCGATAAATAGTGCAATCTGTCGGCGCCAGAAATCCTCATCGGTCATCCAGGGGAAAGCGCGCGGAAAAGCGGGATCCTGCCAACGGCGTACCACCCAGGCCAAATAATAAACCATGCGCATAGCGCGTAAAGGCTCAATCAGTGACAATTCATGTAAATCGAAGTCACTGAATTCATTATAAGCTTCCAGCAGAATGTCCCATTGGATCAGTTGCTCCTGACGATCGCCATTCACCAACATCCATAAATCCTGCACGGCCGGGCCGTTACGCGCGTCATCCAGATCGACAAACATCGGGCCATCGCGCCATAGAATATTACCCGGATGGCAGTCACCGTGCAGCCGAAGAGGTTGCCATTGGCTATGCCAACACTGCTGCAGCGTGCTGCTGAGTTTATCTACGGCGTTCAGCAGTGCGTCTTTCAGCGCACCAGGCACCAGTGTGCTTTGCTCCAGTTCCCGACGAGGCTGGAACACATACTCTTCCAGACCCATTGTTGGGCGCTGCTGAAACAGACTCTGACGACCGGTTTGATGGATGCGGCCCAGAAAACGCCCCACCCACTCCATCTGTTCTTCGTTATCTGTTTCATATTGTCGTCCTCCCAGACTGGGGAAAACGGCAAACATAAATCCGGCATGCTGGTTCAGCGTGCTGCCTTGCAGCGTCAATGGCGCTGCCACCGGAACTTCATCTGCCAGCAGATCCCGTGTGAACTGATGCTCTTCATGAATCTGCTGCGCACTCCAGCGTTGTGGACGATAAAACTTGGCCACATAGCGACGCTTTTCATCATCGCTGAACTGATAAACACGGTTCTCGTAGCTATTGAGGGCGGTTAGGCCTGATTCGACACGCAGACCCGCATCCCAAAGTGCATCGAGGATGACATCAGGGTCCAGCGTCTGGAAAGTAAAGGCAGCTTCGCTCATCATTTTGTCTGTAGGTTACCGTTGCAAGTCATGCGCAAGGATAACACTACTCATCATCCTTAATCACACCGCGCGCACGTAATAGCGCAGTTTTGAAGTCCACTTCGTGATCCTTTTTCAGTCCGGGAATTTCAGCATGGCTGTCAGCATCACGCATCTTGAGATGGTAAATCAATACATCATCGGTTAATTCACTTAATGGGCCACTGAAACCGGATTCCTGCGCCAATTTTTGTAAAAATGCCAGCAGGTTAAGATCCGACTCCTTTTGCCATGCCGGTTGCAGGAGTTCGAGAAGTTCATTAAGGCGGTGATATTTCATCGTTGATTCCTTTACGCAGGTGGTACGCTGCCGTGATGCAAGTATCGTCCAGAATGACTAAGGAGACGAAAATGACAGCATTGACTGGCGTGATCCTCGCCGGTGGGCAAGGCAGCCGTATGGGAGGTCAAGATAAAGGGCTGCTGGAACTGCAGGGCAAACCGCTTTATCAGCACGTTCTGCAGCGATTCATGCCGCAGGTCAATATTGTGTTGATAAGCGCGAACCGTAACATTGATCGTTATCAGCATAGCGGCTGTCAGGTGATTACTGATTCTATGTCTGATTTCCCAGGGCCTCTGGCTGGCATGCTGAGTGGTTTGCAGCACAGCAAAACCGAATGGGTCGCCTTTTGCGCCTGTGATACGCCCTGGCTTCCAGAGGATTTCGTCGCACGTTTATGGCAGCAGCGCGGCAATGCCCCCGCTGTCTGGGTACGTTCGACGCAGCGCGATCATCCCGCATTAGCGCTGGTTCATCGATCATTAGCCGATGATCTGGAAGCCTGGCTGTTACGCGGTGAGCGACGTTTAATGCAGTTCCTACGGGAGCACGGCGGCCATGCGGTGACATTTACCGATCCTGAGTCGGCGTTTCGCAACATCAATACCCCGGACGATTTGATGAATGAGGAGAACCTGTCATGAGCGTGCCGTTGCTGGCAGTTGTGGCATGGAGCGGTACAGGAAAAACCACCTTGTTACAGCAGGTTATCCCTTTGCTAAAGGAACGAGGCATCCGTACAGGGTTAATCAAGCACACTCACCATCAAATGGATATAGATACACCGGGAAAGGACAGCTATTTGCTGCGAAAAGCGGGTGCCGACCAAGTGATCGTCGCCAGTAACCAACGCTGGGCTTTGATGTGTGAAACCCCGGATCAGCCGTTAGATTTGACGGCGTTAGCGGCCAAAATGGACAGTTCAATCTTGGATTTGGTGCTGGTTGAAGGCTTTAAGGGCGAACCGGTGCCCAAAATTGCCCTCTGGCGGCACGGTGTTAAAGGTGGGGTGACCGATTTATTGGATGAATACGTGATTGCTGTGGCAAGCGATGAGAAATTGGCAATCAACCTTCCTCTCCTTGATATTAATCAGACAGTTAAGGTGGCTGATTTTATTGAAGAGTGGCTGAAAAGAGGCCAATAAACAGAGATTTTTTGGATGAGATGGCTGAATTTCAGACGTAAAAAAGCCCTGAACTTTCGTTCAGGGCTTCTTCACTTGTTTGATGCCTGGCAGTTCCCTACTCTCGCATGGGGAGACCCCACACTACCATCGGCGCTACGGCGTTTCACTTCTGAGTTCGGCATGGGGTCAGGTGGGACCACCGCGCTACAGCCGCCAGGCAAATTCTTGGTGTTCTGTCCTGTGTCTTTTGCACTGCTGCTGCGTTGGCTGCGTTCGCGCTGCTCAGTCACATACTCATGTATGCTCCTTCACATCGTCTCGCTTGCCGCCTTGCTTCAGCGCAAAATCCTTCGGACTCATGTCCGCAGAACAAAACTAAATCTAAAATCCGGTGAATCAAGCTGAAAATCTACTTTTGCGTCTTCTCAAAAACGCCTCTGGCGTTGTAAGGTTAAGCCTCACGGGTCATTAGTACCGGTTAGCTCAATGCATCGCTGCA
>NZ_JBNBPL010000015.1:0-124523 GCF_059412425.1 Pantoea sp. CFCC18177 | reverse complement strand
TATTATGACCGGGCAGAAAGAAGTATTATTCGAATCGACTGAGCACAAAAGTGTTACCTATGTGCCCGGTCTGATCTGTTACCCATGTGCCCGGTTGTACCCTAACGCGCACCAGGACTTTCAGGTCAGCATTCATGCTGACCCTGCAATCAACTCATCAAACTCACCTGCGCAGCCACAATACGCCAGCCATAAGGCATGCGGATCCACGTCTGCTGCTGGCGGCCAATCTTCTCCACGCCCTCGCGGGTGAATTCGGTACTGCACACCGCGTAGTCATCGCCAAAGGTGGTGATCACGGTGTTACGCAAGGTGCGATCCAAACCTTTAGAGGGGCGTGCGGCGCGAAACGCACGAATCTCATCAATACCATAAAGATTCTCACCGGCACCTAAGCGTACGGTACGCTCATCATGCCAGAACAACTCATCCAGCACCTCAACATTGTTACTCACCAGCGCCTCTTCGTAGCGGTAAAACGCGGCGGTCACTTCGGCGAGCACGGCCGGACGGTCAATATGTTCAGCTTTCATGGTTAAGCGTCCATTAAGGTGGTTTGTGGCAGGGTCAGCCCCTGCTGCTGGAGTGCCCAGGCTGCGCGCAGCGCCAGGTGTTCTTTAAACGGAGCCGCAATCAGCTGCAGGCCAATCGGCAATCCACTGGCGGTTTGCAACGGAACGGTACACACCGGCAGACCGAGGAATGAAATTGGCTGGGTTAACATGCCCATGCTGGCGCGCGTTGGCAAATCGTGACCGTTTATATGGATGGTTTCTTGTCCGATAGTGGTGGCCGTGCAGGGCGTGGCAGGTGCGATCAGCACATCAAACTGCTCAAACAGCGGTAAGACTTGCTGCTGGAAGTGGCGACGGAAACGCTGAGCCTGCACATACCAGGCGGAAGGCAACATGGCACCTGCCAGCAGGCGCTCGCGCGAGTTAGGTTCAAATTGCTCTGGCATCCTCCGCAGCGCCGGCAGATAGTGATTTCCGCCTTCCACACCGGTCATGATAAAGGCCGCTGAGCGGGCGATTTCCGCATTCGGCATGGTCACCTCTTCACTGGCATTGAGCGCTTGCGCCACCGCCGTGACGGCAGCACGTGCTTCATCGCTGCACCAGGTAGAGAAGAAACCGCCCAGCACCGCACTGCGTATGCCTTCAGCGCCTTTGCTTAAACCATCACTGGCCGGAGCCAAAGGCTGTTCAGACTGGAAGGCATCAGCAGGGTCACGACCTTGCAGCGCGTCATACACCAGGGTCAGATCCTCGACTGAGCGGGCAAAGGGACCGATATGATCGAGACTGGCAACAAACGGATGGCTGCCGCTTCGTGACAAACGACCAAAGGTCGGCTTCAGGCCATAGATACCACACAGCGAGGCAGGCACACGGATCGAACCGTTGGTATCGGTGCCCAGCGAGAAGTGCACTAAGCCCGCCGCCACCGCTGCAGCAGAACCACCTGAAGATCCGCCAGCGATCCGAGTCAGATCGCGGGGATTATGGGTGGCACCGTAGTGGGTATTTTCAGTGGTAAAACCGTATGCGTAGGCATCCATGTTGAGCATGCCGGAGAGCAGGGCACCAGACTGACGCAACTTGCTGACGGCCCAGGCATCTTCGCGTGCCGCTGCGCGCTCACTGAACAGGCTGGCACCGGCCAGGGTGCTGTGCCCGGCAACATCAAACAGGTTTTTCACCGCATAAGGAATGCCAGCCAGAGCCGGTAACACTTCACCGCGTTGGCGTTGCCCATCAACCTGTTCGGCTTCACGCAGCATGCGCTGCCCGGTGACTTCGGTCCAGGCGTTGATCGCCGGATTATGCTGCTCAATGGCATTCAGCGTTTGTTCAGCCACCTCACGGGCGGAGATCTCACCCTGATTCAGGGCCTGGTTTAAGGCTTTGATCGATAGCGAGGCCAGTTTCATGGATGGAATACTCCTGCCACTTCCAGTCGATCATCAAGCGGGAAGGCCATCAATGGCTCGGCCATGGCCGCGATACGGTTAAACTGGATGAGCAGTTCGGCACGGCGTGCGTCATCTAACTCCAGTGCCAGGATCTGTTCCATTTGGGCGATATAGGTGGCCCAGTCCGGTTGTGTACTCATCGTTATCTCCTTAGAAACCGGCGGCGCTGCCGTTGCTGCGTGGATCGAACGCACCTTCCAGCATGCCGTTATTGTGTCTGACTATCGCCCCTGCATGGCCGACCACTTCGCTGAAGTCGGGCAATAACTCCACTTCGTGACCGAGCTGACGCAGTTGCTCTACCGTTTCAGGTGCGATGCGCGATTCCAGTTTGAGTGAGTCAGAGGACTGGCCCCAGGTACGTCCCAGCAACCAGCGCGGCGCACTTACGGCCTGCTGCAATGGCTGGCCCTGGATCACATGACGGGTAAAGATGGCGGCCTGCGTCTGTGGCTGCCCATCGCCGCCCATCGATCCGTACACCATGGTGCGGCCATCTTTGAGACGAGCGGCTGCGGGATTGAGGGTGTGGAACGGTTGTTTGCCGGGTGCCAGCGCCAGCATGTGGCCTGGCTGCAGGCTGAATGCGGCACCGCGGTTCTGCCAGGTGATGCCGGTGCCGGGTAGCACCACGCCGCTGCCAAATTCATGGTAGATACTCTGGATAAAGGAGACCGCCAGACCGCTGCTGTCCATCACGCCCATCCACACGGTATCGCCAGGCCCTTTTCCGGTGCCCCAGGGTGCCGCTTGTTGATCATCAACCTGTGCCGCCAGTGAGGCGAGGTGTTCAGCATCCAGCAGATCCTGCACATTGAAGTCGATGTGGCGGGGATCGGTGATGTGTTTGTCACGCAGCGCAAAGGCTTTTTTGGTGGCTTCAACGATGCGATGCACAGTTTGGGCTTCATCCGCCTCTGCCATATTCAGGCGATCGGTGATGCCCAGGATCGCCAGCGATACCAGTCCTTGCGTGGGCGGCGTCATATTCCAGAGATCACCCTCGCTGTGTGCCAGATGCAGTGGCGTACAGCGACGCGCCTGCTGCTTTTGCAAATCTTCCAGCGTGATGGGCATACCAAGCGCGGTCATTTCACGCGCCAGATGATGTGCCAGTTCGCCGCGATAGAAACTCTCTAAACCCTGCTCACTGAGGAGGCTGAGCGTATTGGCCAGCGCAGGCTGGGTGAAGCGACTGCCTGCCGCGGGCACGGTGCCGTCGGGTAAGAAGGTGGCAGCAAAACCAGGCTGGTGCAGCAACTCATGTTGCTTGGCAGCGGTGGCGGCAGCTTGTGAGGCGGTGACGGGAATACCGTCGGCGGCATAACGGATGGCGTCGCGCAGCAAACGTGAAAGCGGCAGTGGAGTGGTACCCAGTTCAGCCGCCAGCGTTAACGCTTCCTGCCAGCCACTGACCGTGCCCGCGACGGTTAACGCCGCTTTCGGGCCGCGATGTGGGATATGACTTTCACCATGATAGAAGTCGAGATGCGCCAGCGCGCCTGCTGCACCACTGGCATCAATGGCTATCGGATCACCATTTGGCGGAACGACCAGCCAAAAGCCATCGCCGCCTAAACCGTTCATGTGCGGATAAACCACCGCGATAGTCGCAGCGGCAGCGACCATCGCTTCAATGGCGCTCCCGCCTTCGCGCAGCACCGCGAGAGCGCTTTCACTGGCGAGATGATGTGGGGTGACGGCCATCCCAAGCGGGGCCATGTTGCTCTGTATCATAATCAACTCTTCTCGAATATTGCTTTGTAGGGTGCGTATTTGCGCGCGCATTGTTAGCGGTCGCCATAAATGGCGACCCTACGGTTGCACAGTCTTTTTTGTAGGGTACGCATTTATGCGTACCAGCCGACTTAGCCCGTTGGTGAAAAGATTCAAGCAAGAGCTGTTCCAGTTTTAGACGAACACCTAATCTGGATCGATTTATGCTAGCTTGTGATGAAACGAAAGTTACAGGACCAATGATGAAACAGCTTGATGAACGCCTTCGCAGTCACTATCCGCAACTGTCGCCGCAAGAGCAGCGCATTGCTGATTTTGTGTTTGACCATTTTGATGACCTGATTAGCTACAACAGCGCAGAGCTGGCAAGGCTTAGCGGGGTATCTAAGGCCACAGTCAGCCGCCTGTTCAAACGTTTGGGCTATGAGAAATACAAGGACATGCGCGACGAGTTACGCGTGTTGCGCCAAAGCGGCATGCCACTGACCGATAACCGTGATGCGGTGCAAGGTAACACGCTGTTGTCACGTCACTATAAGCAGGAGATGGCTAACCTGACGCAGTGGGTCAACAGCATCGATCCCCAGCAATTTGGCGAGGTGATTCAGGCGCTGGGGGCGGCAAAACGGGTGTTTATCATCGGTATGCGTAACGCCTATCCGGTGGCCTTGCACTTGCGTCAGCAGCTGATGCAGGCGCGCCCGCAGGTGCACGTGTTGCCGCAGCCTGGTCAGACGCTGGGCGAAGAGCTGGTGGATATCACGCCAGAGGACATGGTGGTGGTGATGGCGTTTCGTCGTCGACCACGCATTATTCGCCCGCTGATGCAGCAACTGCAGCAGAGCAACATTCCTGTGCTGGCGCTGTGTGAGCCGCAGGCGCAGGGCATCATCACGCTGGCGTCCTGGCAATTATGCGCGCCACTGGATAGCGTCTCCGCCTTTGATAGCTATGCCTCTGCAATGAGTCTGATCAATCTGCTGGCCAATGCGTTACTGCATGAAATGTTGTCGCAGGGCCGCCAGCGTATCCATCAGATAGCCGATCTTTATCAACACCTTGATGAGTTGGAACACCGATAAGGGGCACCAATTTGGTGCTTTGCACCTTTTTTGATCGTAAAAAATTGCGGGCGCTAAGCCCGTTTTTTTTGCCTAAAACTCAGCATTCATTCGATTTTTCTGACTTTCACTTCCCTTGCGTTTGGTTGGCACATTAGTTGCAAATCGATTTATAAAGAATCTTTTGTTTCACGAAAACTCACCGGGGTGCATAATGAAGAAAGTTTTACTGGCAGTGGCAGGCGCAGCATTGTTGATGGCTCAGGTTGGCAGCGCCATGGCCGATCAGCTGCAGGATATCCAAAAGCGTGGCGTGATCCGCGTTGCGGTGCCTCAGGACTTCCCGCCGTTTGGTTCAGTAGGTACCGATTTGCAGCCACAAGGCTACGACATCGATATGGCCAAATACCTCGCGAAGCAGATGAAACTGAAGTTGCAGCTGGTTCCCGTATCCAGTGCCAACCGTGTGCCTTATCTGCAAACCGATAAAGTCGATCTGGTGATTTCGAGCATGGGTAAAAACGCCGAGCGCGAGAAAGTGATCGATTTCAGCCGTGCTTACGCACCGTTCTTCCTCGGCGTATTCGGTCCGAAAGGTGAGCCACTGAAGGATGCCGCAGCATTGAGCGGCAAATCCATCGGCGTCACCCGCGGTGCGGTAGAAGACATGGTGTTAAGCGATATTGCTCCGAAAGATGCGCAGGTGAAACGTTATGAAGATAACAACACCACGCTCTCGGCTTACCTGTCTGGACAGGTGCAATATGTTGCCACTGGCAACCTGGTGGTTGCTGCGATTGCCCGCCAGAACGCGGAAAAAGCGCCAGTGCCACAGTTCATGCTGAAAGATTCACCGTGCTTTATCGGCCTGAAGAAGGACGAGCCGGCGCTGAAAGACAAAGTGAATGCGTTGATTGAGCAGGGGATCAAAGACGGCACCCTGAACAAGCTGTCGGAAGAGTGGCTGAAAGCACCACTGCCAGCCAACCTCGGCGCATAACACGATGATTGGGCAACTCAATTTTGCAGATCTCTGGCCGCACTGGCCAGAGTTGCTGGCCGGGCTGTGGGTCACGATTCAGATAACAGTATTAGCCACGGTAGGCGGCGTTAGCCTGGGCATTCTCGGTGCGGCGTTGCGCAGTGGCAAACCGAGTTGGGCAAGCCGTATCTGGGGCGTCTATGTCGAGCTGATTCGTAACACGCCATTCGTGGTGCAGCTGTTCTTTATCGTCTTTGGTTTGCCCAATCTTGGTCTGAAACTGACGGCGGGCGAAGCTGCTTTGCTGGCGATGTTGATTAACCTCGGCGCCTACAGCACCGAAATTATTCGTGCCGGAATTCAGGTGACGCCGCGCGGGCAGTGGGAAGCTGGCCGGGTATTGGGTTTAAGCCGCACCCAGACCTTTATTCGCGTGGTGTTGCCGCCCTCGCTGCAGCGTATTTATCCAGCGTTGGTGAGCCAGTGCATCATTGTGATGCTCGGCTCTTCGGTGGTGTCTCAGGTGTCTTATGAAGAGTTGACCTTCGCCGCCAACCTGATTCAGTCACGCACCTTTTTGAGCTTTGAAGTCTATCTGGTGACCACGTTGATCTATCTGGCGTTGTCGATTGCCATGCGACAGCTGCTGCTGGCGCTGGGACGTAAATGGTTTGGAGCGCAGCCCGCATGACAACGTTTACCGACTGGGACATCCTGCGCAACCTGCTGCTGGCGGCGCGCTGGACGATTTTACTGTCGCTGGTGGCCTTCTTTGGCGGCACGCTGGTGACCTTACCGCTGCTGTTTTTACGCCTGTTGAAGCGCCCTTGGCTGACGCGCGTGATTCGCTGCTACACCGAGCTGTTTCAGGGCACCCCGCTGTTAATGCAGCTGTTTCTTGCCTTCTTTGGCGTGGGCTTGTTCGGCATTGACGTGGCACCCTGGACCGCAGCCTCACTGGCGTTAACCCTCTACACCAGCGCATTTTTGGTGGATATCTGGCACGGCAGTATTCGTGCCTTGCCGAAAGGCCAGTGGGAAGCTTCACGCTGCCTCGGCCTGAATTTTGGACAGACGTTGTACCGCGTTGTGGCGCCGCAAGCGATTCGTATCGCCATCGCGCCCACAGTGGGGTTTGCGGTGCAGGTGATTAAAGGCACCGCCCTGGCATCGATTATCGGCTTCGTTGAGCTGACTAAAGCCGGCACCATTTTGAACAATGTGACGTATCAGCCCTTCAAGGTGTTTGGCCTGGTGGCGCTGGGTTACTTCCTGATGTGTTATCCGCTGTCGCGTTACAGCCAGTACCTGGAGAAAAAATTCAATGCCGCTCATCACCATTAATCAGGTACAGAAGTACTACGGCGACAACCATGTGTTGAAAGGGGTCGATCTCGACGTCGATCACGGTGAAGTGATCTCGATCATCGGCCGCAGCGGGTCAGGCAAAAGCACCTTACTGCGCTGCATGAACGGGCTGGAAGGCTATCAGGAAGGCAGCATCAAACTCGGCGGGATGACCATCACTGACCGTGAATCACAAGCGCGCGAAATCAGCCGCTCGGTGGGGATGGTGTTTCAGAACTTTAACTTGTTCCCACACATGACCGCGCTGGAAAACGTGATGCTGGCCCCGCGTCGTGTGCTGAAAAAGAGTGAAGCCGAATGCCGAGAACTGGCGGCACAGATGCTGGAAAAAGTCGGCCTCGGCGAGCGTCTGAATTATTACCCGGCCAATTTATCTGGCGGCCAGCAGCAGCGTGTGGCGATCGCCCGTGCGCTGGCAATGCAGCCGAAAGTTTTATTGTGTGACGAAATCACCTCGGCGCTCGATCCCGAGTTGGTGGGTGAAGTGTTGAAAGTGCTGGAGCAACTCGCTGCCGAAGGCATGACGCTGATCCTCGTTACCCACGAAATGAACTTCGCCCGTGATGTGGGCGATCGCGTGGTCTTTATGCATCAGGGGCGCGTTTGGGAGCAGGGCGACAGCAAAACGTTGTTCGCTAACCCGCAAACCGCTGAGCTGAAGCAGTTTATTTCGACCGTGCGCCTCTAAGTTTTCAATAAGGAATACACCATGGATATCAGTCAGTTTTCGCAAATCAATCCGCCGCAGCGCCTGTTGATGGGGCCTGGCCCGATTAATGCCGATCCGCGCGTGCTGCGCGCCATGTCGAGCCAGTTGCTGGGGCAGTACGATCCGGCGATGACGCACTACATGAATGAAGTGATGGCGCTCTACCGTGGCGTATTCCGTACCGAAAACCGCTGGACCATGCTGATTAATGGCACGTCACGCGCAGGCATTGAAGCGATTTTGCTCTCCGCCATCCGACCGGGTGACAAAGTGCTGGTGCCGGTATTTGGCCGCTTTGGTCATCTGCTGTGTGAGATTGCCCGCCGTTGCCGTGCTGAAGTGCATACCATTGAGGTGCCGTGGGGTGAAGTCTTCACGCCGGATCAGATCGAAGATGCGATCAAAAAGGTACAGCCGCGTCTGCTGTTGACAGTGCAAGGCGATACCTCCACCACCATGCTGCAACCGCTGGAGCAGCTGGGTGCGATCTGCCAGAAATATGGTGTGCTGTTCTATACCGATGCTACCGCGTCACTGGGCGGCAACGCACTGGAGACCGATGCGTGGGGACTGGATGCGGTTTCCGCAGGTATGCAGAAATGCCTGGGTGGCCCCTCTGGCACCTCGCCGATCACCCTCAGCCCGCAAATGGAAGCGGTGATCCGCAAACGTAAGTGTGTCGAAGAAGGCATTCGTACGGCGGATCATCAGGATGGCGACGACGAGATGATCTACTCCAACTATTTCGATCTCGGCATGATCATGGATTACTGGGGACCAGAACGTCTCAACCACCACACTGAAGCCACCACTGCCCTGTTCGGTGCACGTGAATGCGCACGTCTGATGATGCAGGAAGGTCTGGATAACGGTATCGCGCGTCATAAACTGCACGGTGAGGCGTTGCTGAAAGGCATTCAGGGCATGGGGCTTGAGACTTTTGGCGATCTGAAACACAAGATGAATAATGTGCTCGGCGTGGTGATCCCGCAGGGTGTGAATGGCGATCAGGTGCGCAAGCTGGTGCTGGAAGATTTCGGCATTGAGATCGGTACCTCATTTGGTCCTCTGCACGGCAAAGTGTGGCGTATCGGCACCATGGGTTACAACGCGCGTAAAGATTGCGTGATGCAAACGCTGAGCGCGCTGGAAGCCGTGCTCAATCACGTTGGTTTCCGTTCCACTCAGGGCGCAGCATTGCAGGCCGCGTGGGATCATTATGGGAGCCACGCATGAGCAACAGCCTGATGACCGCCAGCGAGGCGCAAGCCGCCGCCGCTCGTGTCATGACGCGCTGCGATGCACTGGCTGAGATCAGCGAAAGTGAAGATGGCCTGACGCGCGTCTATTTGTCCCCTGAGCAGGTTCGTGCCAATGCCCGTGTCGCAGAGTGGATGCAGGCGGCTGGCATGACCACCTGGCAGGATGCGGTCGGCAACATCTGCGGCCGTTATGAAGCGGCAGAACCGGGAGCGAAAGCGCTATTGCTGGGCTCCCATCTCGACACCGTACGCAACGCGGGGCGTTATGACGGCATGCTGGGCGTGCTGAGTGCCATCGAAACGGTACAGTGGTTACACGACCATCAACAGCGGCTGCCGCTGGCGATTGAGATCGTCGGCTTCGGCGATGAAGAGGGCACGCGTTTTGGTATCACGCTGCTGGGCAGTCGCGGTATTACCGGCACCTGGCCAGAAAGCTGGGTGACGCACCCAGATGGAAACGGCATTACGGTTGCGGAAGCGATGCAGGATGTTGGGCTGGATGCGGCAAAGATTATGCAGGCGGCACGTGACGTGAACGATATTGCTGCTTACCTTGAACTGCATATCGAACAAGGGCCTTGTCTTGAGCAGGAAGATCTGGCGCTGGGAGTCGTCACCGCCATCAACGGTGCACGCCGCCTGAACTGCAGTTTTATCGGTGAGGCAGGTCACGCAGGCACCGTGCCGATGGCACATCGTAAAGATGCGCTGGCCGCTGCGGCGGAATGGATGGTGTTTGTTGAGCAGACCACACGTGAGCAAGATCCACAGCTGGTCGCCACCGTCGGCACCTTAAACTGTTTACCGGGCGCCGTGAACGTTATCCCTGGCGAGGTTCAACTGTCGCTGGATGTCCGTGGTCCAGTGGATGAGCCGCTGGAGCGTTTGCAGTCGATGCTGTTAACCCAGGCACAAGCGATTGCCTTGCGCCGTGGCCTGACGTTTACCTCGAACGAGTTTTATCGCATTGCTGCCACCACCTGTGATGCGCGCTTACAGCAGGCCTTGAGCCACGCCGTCGAAACCGTACAGGGCCGCAGTGTGTCGTTGCCGAGCGGTGCCGGTCACGATGCGATAGCGATTGCAGAACGCTGGCCGGTTGGGATGTTATTTGTGCGTAATCATCGCGGCATCAGCCATCATCCGGCGGAGTCCGTACAAACGGTTGACGTGGCCTATGGTGTGCAGGCGTATCTGCAAGCGGTGTGCGATCTGGCGCGTAGTTGAGGGAGTGATGGCATGGATCTGGCAAGTTTTAATCAGGCCGCTGACGCCGATGCGCAGGTTGCGATAGCACACTGCGTGGCGATTCCCAGCTGGCAACGGGCGGTGGTTGCTGCACGTCCTTTTGACGATCTGGCCGCGCTGCACAGCGCAGCCGATCGCCTGGCGCAGAATTGGCAACGTGCAGAACTGGAGCAAGCGTTAAGTGCTCATCCTCGCATTGGTGAAAAAGCGCAAGGTGTGGGTAAAGAGGCGTCATTGTCGCGCAATGAGCAGTCAGCGATGCAGAAGGCTGATGGCGCATTACAATTTGCCATGCTGGCGGGCAATCAATCCTATGAGCAGCGCTTTGGTCGGGTGTTTTTGATCCGAGCCAAAGGACGCAGTGGCGAGGAGATGCTGGCGGAGTTGCAGCGCAGGCTCAACAATGATGATGAAACCGAGCAGCAAGAAGCGCTGACGCAGTTGCGGGAAATCACTCTGTTACGCTTAAAGGAGAGCATCGTATGAGCACCATTACTACGCACATTCTGGACACCGCGTTGGGTAAACCCGCGATTGGCGTGGCCATTTCGCTGGAGCAGAATAGTCCGGAAGGCTGGCTGCCATTGGCGGAAGGGGAAACCGACAGTGATGGCCGCCTGAAAGATCTCACGCCAGAACCCTTGGCGCCTGGCCATTACCGACTCACCGCCGAAATTGGTGACTACTTTGCCGCGGATGGCCGCGATGCCCTGTATGTCAGCGCGCAAATTGATTTCGTGATTAGTACAGCGGGTAGCCATTTTCATCTGCCGTTCCTGATTTCGCCGTGGTCGTGGTCGACGTATCGCGGGAGTTGATCGGTCTCTGTATCACCAGCGGTCGCCAAAAATGGCGACCGCTGGTGCGGGACTGTAGGGAGCACCTTTATGCGCACCTCGCCATCAACAAGCCGATGTTATGTGTGGCACTTCACACTCTTCTTTTGAAAGACTAAAACTATCAAAATCTTCGGTTATTCCAAGTTTAAGCTATCATTATGTGCGGTTATCTTAATTGCACAACGAGAAGCTAACGGAGCCGAAAATGAGCATGTCAAATGATAACGATAATGTAGCAGCCTCAGGTAAATGTCCCTTCCATCATGGGGCATCCGAAGAAAAAAGCGTACTGGCACGCGGCGCAGGAAACGGGACATCCAACCGTGACTGGTGGCCAAATATGTTGCGTGTCGATCTGCTGAATCAACACTCCAACCGTTCCAATCCCCTAAATGAAAACTTCAACTATCGCGACGAGTTCAGCAAGCTGGATTACCCGGCGCTAAAAGCCGACATTCGTGCCATCCTCACCGACTCTCAATCCTGGTGGCCAGCCGACTGGGGCAGCTATATTGGGCTGTTCATTCGCATGGCGTGGCACAGTGCCGGTACCTACCGTACCGTAGATGGTCGCGGCGGTTCGGGCCGTGGTCAGCAGCGCTTTGCACCGCTTAACTCATGGCCGGATAACGTCAGCCTCGATAAAGCGCGTCGCCTGCTGTGGCCGGTGAAGCAAAAGTATGGCCAGAAAATCTCTTGGGCCGACCTTTACATCCTGGCGGGTAACGTCTCGCTGGAAAATGCGGGCTTCCGCACCTTTGGTTTCGGTGCAGGTCGTGAAGATGTATGGGAACCGGATCTGGATGTGGATTGGGGTAATGAGACAGAGTGGCTGGCGCATCGTCATCCAGAGAGCCTGGCGAACGCACCGGTCGGTGCTACCGAAATGGGCCTGATCTACGTTAACCCGGAAGGACCTGAAGCCAGCGGCGATCCAAAGTCAGCGGCACCGGCGATTCGTGCCACTTTCGGTAATATGGGCATGAACGATGAAGAGATCGTCGCGCTGATTGCCGGTGGTCATACCTTGGGGAAAACGCACGGTGCGGCTGCCGCCAGCCACGTCGGTGTCGATCCTGAAGCGTCACCGCTGGAAGCGCAGGGCTTAGGCTGGAACAGCAGTTACGGCAGTGGTGCCGGTGCTGACGCCATCACTTCTGGTCTTGAAGTGGTCTGGACGCAGACGCCAACCCAGTGGAGCAACTACTTCTTCGAGAACCTGTTCAAATACGAATGGGTACAGACTCACAGCCCGGCGGGTGCGATCCAGTTTGAAGCGGTGAATGCTGAAGCGATTATCCCCGATCCCTTTGATCCGGAGAAGAAGCGCAAACCCACCATGTTGGTGACCGACCTCACGCTGCGCTTTGATCCTGAATTTGAGAAAATTTCACGCGGCTTCCTTAACGACCCACAATCGTTCAATGAAGCCTTCGCCCGCGCCTGGTTCAAACTGACCCACCGTGATATGGGGCCAAAAGCGCGTTACATCGGTCCTGAAGTGCCGAAGGAAGATCTGCTGTGGCAGGATCCGTTACCGGCGGCCACGCATCAGCCAACAGCGGACGATATCACCGATCTGAAAGCAAAAATTGCGGCTTCCGGCTTAAGCGCCAGCCAGTTAGTCTCTGTGGCCTGGGCTTCAGCCTCAACCTTCCGTGGTGGTGATAAGCGCGGTGGTGCCAACGGTGCACGTCTGGCACTGGCACCGCAAAACGGCTGGGCGGTGAATGCCAGCGTGGTTAACGATGTGCTGCCAGCGCTGCAAAAAATTCAGCAAGCGTCAGGCAAAGCCTCACTGGCAGATGTGATTGTGCTGGCGGGAAGTGTCGGCATTGAAATAGCGGCCGCCGCCGCTGGCGTGGCGGTGCAGGTACCGTTCACGGCGGGGCGTGTGGATGCGCGTCAGGATCAAACCGATGTCGAGTCGTTTGATGTGCTGCAGCCTCTGGCCGATGGTTTCCGCAACTATCGTCGTATCGCAGGTGGTTCTTCTACCGAAACCCTGCTGCTGGATAAAGCCCAACAACTGACGCTGAGTGCACCGGAATTAACGGTATTGATCGGTGGCTTACGCGTGCTGGGCAGCAACTTTGATGGCAGCCAGCATGGCGTGTTCACCGATCGCGTTGGCGTATTGAGCAATGACTTCTTCGTTAATTTGCTGGATATGCGCACCGCGTGGCGCGCAACGGATGAAAGCAGCGAGCTGTTTGAAGGCCGCGATCGTGCCAGTGGTGAAGTGAAGTACAGCGCAACACGTGCAGACCTGGTATTCGGTTCCAACGCCATCCTGCGTGCGCTGGCCGAAGTGTACGCCAGTAGCGATGCCAAACAGAAGTTTGTGAATGACTTCGTCGCCGCCTGGACCAAGGTGATGAACCTGGACCGCTTCGATTTGTAATGCTGTTCAGATAAATAAAAAACCCCGGCTTGCCGGGGTTTTTTATTACTTCAACGTATACGCATCGGCATCGCGCCACGCCGGGAAGCGTTCGCGGTAGGCTTGCAGATCATCCAGCGACAGCTCTGCATCCAGGCGGGTGCGGGCGAAAGGCTCGCCTGCGGCCAGAATCTCACCCAATGGCGAAATAATCCGGCTATCGCCACTGTATTGATGGCTGTTGCCGTCGCTACCAACGCAGTTACAACCAGCCACGTAAGCCTGATTTTCAATGGCACGGGCTAACAGCAGAGACTGCCAGTGCAGGGCACGCGGTGCAGGCCAGTTGGCAACGTAAAGCGCCAGATCGTAATCGTTGTGATTACGGGAGAACACCGGGAAACGCAGGTCGTAGCAAATCTGCGGCAGAATACGCCAGCCGCGCCAGGTAAACACTTCACGCGTCTCACCCGGTACATAGTGCTGATGCTCATTCGCCATGCGGAACAGATGGCGCTTATCGTACTGATGCAGCGTGCCATTCGGTTCCACCAACAGGAAACGGTTAACCGCCCCTTTTTCCGTTTGAATGGCTGCACTCCCGCCGACAAGCGCATTGCTGGCTTTGGCATGATGGTGCAACCACTCGACTACTTGCTCTTGCGGCAGCGAACTTTCCGCGGCTTCCATAGCAAAGCCGGTGGTAAACATTTCCGGCAGCAGAATCAGATCGCGGCCTTCAATGCCTTTCAGCACGCCGTCAAAATGGCGCAAATTAGCCGCGCCATCCATCCAGCTCAGGGTTTCCTGCAGAACGGTAATTTTTAAAGCTGACATAAACGCTCCGCAGCGGCGATAAGCGTCGCTTCTTGTTTGGCAAAGCACAGGCGGATCAGCTTGTGCGGGAAAGCATCGGCACAGAATACCGACAGCGGGATGGCTGCCACGCCGACTTCTTTAGTCAGCCACTGGCAGAAACTGACGTCATCCAGATCGGAAATCGCGCTGTAGTCCAGCAATACAAAGTAGGTGCCCTCGCACGGCAGCACTTTGAAGCGGCTGGAGGACAAGGCATCCACCAGACAATCGCGGCGTGCACGATAAAACGTCGGTAAATCGCGATAGTGTTCCGGCTCCTGACGCAGCATGTCGGCAATTGCTAACTGTGCCGGGGTGTTGACCGAAAACGTCAGATACTGATGCACTTTACGGATTTCCGCGCTGATAGCCGCAGGCGCGATACAGTAGCCCACTTTCCAGCCGGTCATGTGGAAGGTTTTGCCGAAAGAGGAGACGGCAATGGCGCGCTGACGCAGTTCAGCGTGGGCTAATACGCTGGCATGGCCCTCTTCATCGAAGCAGATATGTTCGTAAACTTCATCGCTCAGCACATAGATTTCCTGCTCGGCGATGGCCTGCCACAGCTCGGCATAATCACTCTTACGCCACACCGTGGCAGAAGGATTGTGTGGCGTGTTCAGGATCACCAAGCGGGTTTTAGCGCTTAACAGGCTGCGGAAGGCAGGCCAGTCAACGCGAAACCCTGGCGGCTGCAATGCAATACGTTTTAATACGCCGCCAGCCAATTGCACCGCAGGCGCGTAGCTGTCATAGCTGGGATCAAAACAGATCACTTCATCGCCCGGACGCACCAACGCCGTAATCGCGGCATACAGCGCTTCCGTTGCACCGGCAGTGACGGTGATATCGCTGTTAACATCGGGTTTATGGCCGTAAAGCTCAACGGTTTTATCGGCAATCGCTTCGCGCAGTGGTAACGCACCGGTCATCGGTGCATATTGGTTTGCGCCCTGGCTGACATGATAGGCCAGGCGCTCCTGCAAATAGTGTGGGCCATCAAAGTCCGGGAAACCTTGTGACAGATTGATGGCGTTGTGCTGCGCGGCAAGGGCGCTCATTTGGGTAAAAATCGTGGTGCCGAGCGCCGGTAATTTGCTCTCGGGGATCAGGTTGAGCTGCGTCATTATTTAGTGGCCTTAAGCGCGAATGTCGATGCGGAGAAACCCTGTGTTGCTGCCACTATAAACAGGATGGTAATATTTGGCAATCGAGACGCTTAGACGTCTAAATCTAACCTGCGGAGCCTGTACATCGCTATGACGGATTTTCTCCCACTGGAACATTTAGTGGCCGCCTGCCACTGGATTGGCGCCAAAGGCTGGGCGCCTGCCACCGGCGGTAATATGTCGGTACGCCAGGATGCGGAATACTGCTTATTGAGCGCATCAGGCAAAGACAAAGGTAACCTGACGCGTGAAGACTTTATTCAGGTAGAAATTGCCAGCAATCTTGTGCCTTCGGGACGTAAACCTTCAGCAGAGACCGGGCTGCACACCTTAATCTATCGTCTGTTCCCGCAAGCGGGGGCCGTGCTGCATACGCACACCGTTAATTCCACCGTGCTGTCACGGGTCGAGAAGGGCAGTGCGCTGTTGCTGAGTGGCTACGAGATGCAGAAAACCCTCGCCGGTCAAGACACACACCTCAATACCGTCTCGATTCCTCTGTTTGATAACGACCAGGATATCGATGCGTTGGCACAGCGCATTGAAGCCTTTGCCGCGGATACGCCGCTGCAATACGGATTTCTTTTGCGTGGCCATGGTTTAACCTGCTGGGGGAAAGACGTCAATGAAGCGCGTCGTCATCTGGAAGGTCTGGAATTTCTGTTCGAATGTGAACTACACCGTCGCCTGCTGGAGGCCAAATGATTCGCGCGATTGTTACGGATATTGAAGGCACCACCAGCGATATTCAGTTTGTGCACAACGTTCTGTTCCCCTATGCGCGCCAGCATCTGGCAACATTTGTCCGCGAGAATCAGGCGGATGAACAGGTGATTGCGGCACTGAATGCGGTACGCACCGAGTCCGACGCGCCACAGGCGACGCTGGAAGAGGTGATCACTACGCTGCTGGGTTACATCGATCAGGACCGCAAATCCCCCGGCCTGAAAGCGCTACAGGGCATGATCTGGCGCGCAGGCTATGTTGAAGGTCAGTTCACCGGTCATCTCTATCCGGATGTGCTGCCCGCATTTGAGCGCTGGCAGCAGCAGGGGATTGCTTTGTACGTTTATTCCTCGGGATCGGTCCCCGCGCAGAAACTGTTATTTGGCTACAGCGACGAAGGTGATTTAACCTCGTTGTTTAGCGGTTATTTTGATACGGCCGTTGGTGCGAAACGTGAGGTGCAATCGTATCGCAATATTGCCGAAAAAATTGGCCTTGCCCCCTCTTCCTTGTTGTTCCTGTCGGATATTCATCAGGAACTCGATGCGGCAGCAGAGGCGGGTTGGCACACATTGCAGTTAATTCGTGGCGAGGCGGATAACGCCAGCCGTCATCATCAGGTGAATGATTTTTCCCAGATTAAACCGGAGTCGATTTAACATGAGTGCACTGACCATTTTTAGCGATACCGAAGCCAGTCAGCCGGTTTGGCACAGCACCGATGCTGAAGCCATTCGCGAGCGACTAAATGCCAAAAACGTTAGATTTGAACGCTGGGAAGCGGATCGCGATCTGGGTAACGATCCTGACGCGGAAACGGTGATCAAAGCGTATCAACATGCGATTGATCGTCTGGTGGCTGAGAAGGGCTATCAGAGCTGGGATGTGCTGAGCATGCGTGCGGACAATCCCAACAAACAGGTACTCCGCGAGAAGTTCCTCAATGAACACACCCACAGCGAAGATGAAGTGCGTTTCTTCGTTGAAGGATCTGGCCTGTTCTGCCTGCACATTGGCAATGAGGTGTATCAGATTCTGTGTGAGAAGAATGACCTGATCTCGGTGCCAGAGGGAACCGCGCACTGGTTCGATATGGGTTCTGAGCCGCACTTCACGGCAATCCGTATTTTTGATAACCAGGAAGGTTGGATCGCCAACTTCACCGGCGACAAGATTGCTGACGCCTATCCGCGCCTGGCGTAATTATCGGTGCGCATGAATGCGCACCCTACAGGCCATTGTACGGTCGCCATTTATGGCGACCTTGACCCCAACGGCAAAGATTACGGCTGAAAAATCCCCTCCTTTACCTGCGCAGGCGTCACCACGCCAGTATCCAACACCCAACCGCTAATCAACGCCGCAGGCGTGACATCAAATGCCGGGTTATACACGGCGGCATTCTCTGGTGCCCACTGGACGCTACCAAAACTGCCTGACACGCCGGTGACTTCACTGGCGGCGCGCTGCTCAATTGGAATCGCTTCGCCGTTCGGGCAAAGGCGATCCAGCGTGGTGTGCGGTGCTGCAACATAGAAGGGAATACCGTGATAGTGCGCCAGCACGGCCAGGCTGTAGGTGCCGATCTTGTTGGCCACATCGCCGTTAGCCGCGATGCGATCGGCACCGACCCAAATCGCATCGACCACGCCGCGCGCCATCAGGCTGGCCGCCATTGAATCGGTGATCAGTTGATAGGGGATATTCAGTTCGCCCAGCTCCCATGCGGTTAAGCGGCCGCCTTGTAACAGAGGACGGGTTTCATCCACCCAGACATTGCTCACCAAGCCTTGCTGATGCGCATGGGCGATCACCCCCAACGCAGTACCGACGCCCGCCGTGGCGAGGCCGCCGGTGTTGCAGTGCGTCAGCAGTTGGCTGCCAGGCTTAACCAAGGCAGTACCCGCGCGGGCAATGTTGTCACACAGTTGCTTATCTTCCGCCACCAGACGCAGCGCCTCGGTACTCAGCGCCGTAACGTGATCGCTCTCCGTCAGCGCATTTTTCATGCGTTCCAGATTGTTCATCAGGTTCACCGCCGTTGGGCGTGCTGCCCTGAGCACTTCAAGCGCTTCGGCTAACTCTGCGCGTGCCACGCCTTGTTCACCCAGCAGCGCCAGCAGCAGGCTGGCAGACAGACCGATTAACGGCGCACCGCGTACGCGCAGCGCATGGATATGGTCGACCAACTGGGCAACGGTGTGCGCAGGCAGCCAGTTCTGTTGTTGTGGCAGCGCCTGTTGATCGAGGATCCACAGTTGGTTATCGCGGACCTCAAGGCTGGTGGTACGAAGTGTTTGCATGGTGTGAAATCCCTGTTGCGTTAATAGCGGCTATTGTGCCAACATGCGTGACGGATGTATAGACGTCCAAACGGCTTATTACTATCGAATGTCGAGGAACAGGCAATGTCGCAATACCGTACCTTCACCGCTGCTGATGCTGTGGAATATGCTAAAAAATTTGGCGGTGTGGACGATCCGTCAGCGCTGGTCAGCGCAGAGGAGATCGGCGATGGCAATCTCAACCTGGTCTTTAAAATTTTTGATAATCAAGGTCAGAGCCGTGTGGTGGTCAAGCAGGCATTGCCCTACGTGCGCTGCGTCGGTGAGTCATGGCCGTTAACGCTGGATCGCGCGCGTCTGGAGGCGCAGACGCTGGTTGAGCACTATAAACACTGCCCTGCGCACACCGTTAACGTCACCCATTACGATGCTGAACTGGCAGTGATGGTGATGGAAGACCTCTCCAGCCATCGCATCTGGCGCGGCGAACTGGTGAAAGGGGCTTACTATCCTCAAGCCGGTCATCAGCTGGGAGAGTATCTGGCGCAGACGCTGTTCCATACGTCTGATTTCTTCCTGCATCCGCACAAGAAAAAAGCCGAGGTGGCGCGCTTCATTAACCCGGAAATGTGCGAAATCACCGAAGACCTGTTCTTCAACGATCCCTTCATCGATCACGAACGCAATAAATACCCCGCTGCGCTGGAGTCGCTGGTGGTCAGCCTACGCACTGACGATGCGCTGAAAATTGCCGTTGCCGGTCTGAAGCATCGTTTCTTCGCGGATGCCGAAGCCTTATTACACGGCGATGTGCACAGCGGATCGATCTTTGTGGCAGACGGCAGCCTGAAGGTGATTGACGCTGAGTTTGGCTATTTCGGCCCGATCGGTTTTGATGTTGGCAGCGCCATCGGCAATCTGCTGATTAACTACTGCTGCCTGCCGGGCTTGCTGGCACCGCGTGAAGCCGCGGAAGGGCGTGAGCGTCGCTTAAGTGATGTGCATGAAGTGTGGAGCCAGTTCTCTCGCCGCTTCCTGGAACTGGCACAGGCGAACACCACTGACGTTGCGTTGGCCTATCCGGGCTATGCTGAAGCCTTCCTGCGCAAAGTGTGGAGTGACACCATCGGCTATTGCGGCACGGAGCTGATTCGCCGCACTGTCGGGATGTCACACGTGGCTGATTTCAAACAGATTGCTGATGACACGATGCGCACGGAATGTATTCGTAGCTGCATTACGCTGGGTCGTACGTTGATTCTGGCAGCAGATCATATTGCGGATGTTGATGCGTTGATCGCGCGGATTCGTCAGGCAGGATAAAATTGAGGGCGGCCCGAGGGCCGCCGGTTAGGCTTACGCGGCTTCATTCTCGCGTGTTTTGGCGGATGTTTGTGGCTTCGGGGCCGCCAACGCTTCAGGTGCAAAATCATCCACGTTAATCGCTTTCAAACGACTGGCTTCGGCTCGGGTTAACACTTTCGCCTCGCTCTCATCAATCCAGCCCTCTTTCAGCGCACGCTGCGCCAGTGCATCCAGTCGGGTAAAGGACAGGTGTTTTTTCTGCTGCTGGCAAAGACGTTCATGGATCACTTCTGCTGCCATGACATCCTGCAGCGCCTGTTCCAGTTGGCCTGCCGGGTTATGCTCGCTTGGCGTCAGGTACATACCGCGTCCCAGACGGGTGCGCGTAGCGGATGGCAATTGCAGCAGTTTCGCCAGTTTATGGTCCAGCTTGTCTGACGGTGCCGGGCAGTGTTTACCTCCGGCGAAGATCACCATGCGCAGTGCGCCCGCGACCCAACGATTTGGGAAATTACGCAACAGATCGTCCATTGCCACTTCCGCCTGATGCAGCGCATCCTGGACGCCCCAATGCACCAGCGGCAGATCCGCTTCGTTGCGGCCTTCGTCGTCATAGCGTTTCAGCGTGGCGGACGCCAGATACATCTGACTCAGCACATCGCCTAAGCGCGCAGAGATACGCTCACGGCGTTTCAGGCTGCCGCCTAACACCGCCATTGAAACATCTGACAGCAGCGCGAGGTTGGCGCTGAGGCGGTTGAGTTGCTGGTAGTAGCGACGCGTCACATCACGGGTTGGCGCAGCGCTGGTGCGGCCGCCGGTTAAGCCAAGCCACAGGCTGCGTACTTTGTTACTGCCGACATGGCCGATATGGCTGAAGAGTGCGCGGTCAAAAGCAACCAGATCATTTTTGGCGGCCGCGTTCATCTCTTCCAACACCCAAGGATGGCAGCGAATCGCCCCCTGACCAAAGATGATCATGCTACGGGTCAGGATATTGGCCCCTTCCACTGTGATAGCAATCGGCGCGCCCTGGTAAGCACGTGCCAGGAAGTTGTTCTCACCGAGCATGATGCCTTTACCGCCTGCGATATCCATCGCATCAATAATCGCGCGCTGACCACGATGGGTGCAGTGATACTTCACGATGGCGGACAGCACCGCCGGTTTTTCACCGAGCATAATGCCGCTGGTGATCAAGGTTGCAGCGGCATCCATCACGTAGGCGTTGCCCGCAATGCGCGCCAGTGGCTCTTCGATCCCTTCCATCTTGCCGATGGAGACTTTGAACTGGCGGCGAATGTGCGCATAAGCCCCGGTTGCCAACGCAATGCTTTTCAGGCTGCCAGTCGAGTTGGATGGCAAGGTGATGCCACGACCCACAGACAAGCACTCAACCAGCATGCGCCAGCCCTGACCGGCCATGGCTGGACCACCGATGATGAAATCGATCGGTACGAAAATATCTTTGCCGCGCGTTGGACCATTCTGGAACGGCACGTTGAGCGGGAAGTGGCGTTGACCAATTTCCACGCCGGGAGTTTGAGTCGGAATTAATGCACAGGTAATGCCTAATTCTTCGACATCGCCCAGTAAGTGATCGGGATCGGACAGTTTAAAGGCTAAGCCCAGCACGGTCGCAATCGGTGCCAGAGTGATATAACGCTTGTTCCAGGTCAGGCGCATACCCAGCACCTGCTGACCCTGCCAGTCACCCATGCACACCACACCGGTATCGGGAATGGCACCAGCATCCGAACCCGCTTCCGGGCTGGTTAACGCGAAGCAAGGAATTTCATCACCACGCGCCAAACGCGGCAGATAGTGATCTTTCTGCTCATCAGTGCCGTAATGTTGCAGCAATTCGCCTGGGCCGAGTGAATTTGGTACACCAACGGTAATCGCCAGAATGCCCGATACGCCCGCCAGCTTTTGCAGGACGCGCGCTTGTGCATACGCCGAAAATTCGAGGCCGCCATACTCTTTCTTGATGATCATGGCGAAGAAACGATGCTGTTTCAGATAGGCCCACAGCTCGGGTGGCAAATCAGCCAACTCGTGGGTGATCTGGTAATCGTTGGCCATGCGACAGGCTTCTTCAACCGGCCCATCAATAAAGGCTTGTTCCTCTTCCGTTAAACGCGGTTGAGGATAGTTATGCAGTTTCTGCCAGTCTGGTTTGCCGCGGAACAGGTCGCCTTCCCACCATGTGGTACCGGCATCGATGGCCTCTTTTTCCGTACGAGACATCGGCGGCATCACTTTCTGGAAGCTGTGCAGCGCCGGTTTAGAGAACATGCTGCGGCGCATGGCTGGCAAATTGAAAGGCAGCAGGATAATCGCCAAAGGCAGAAGCAGCCAAGGCGTCCAGAGGCCTGCAGCGGCGAGTCCTGCCGTCCACAGCAGAAGAACCACGCTGCTGATGCGCAGCGACACTTGATGGTAGAAGAGGGCGCTAATCAAAATCAGCGTTGCGACAATCGAGGCAAGCAACATAATGAACTGCTCCGTAAGTTGTAAGAGGTCTGACCTGTTATGCATTAAGGTTTAGAGCAGCGGACGAGATTTAGCAATCTGTTTACATCGCAATTACAACGGAACTCACAAAATCACCGCTTGCCGTCAAGAACACGCGAAACGGTTAGCTCACAAGGTGTTTTTACTCGATGCGGGCGCTTTGCGGCTTTGCCCCATTCCGTTAAACTTGCAGGGTCAATCTTTCCTCTAAAGGACATCCCTATGTATCAGGACATTATTCGCTCGGAACTTAATGAAGCAGCCGATACGCTCAACAAGTTTCTGAGTGATGAAGCGAACATTCACGCAATTCAGCGCGCCGCGGTGCTGCTGGCTGATAGCTTCAAGGCCGGTGGCAAAGTGCTCTCCTGCGGCAACGGTGGCTCACACTGTGATGCGATGCACTTCGCTGAAGAGCTGACCGGGCGCTACCGTGAAAATCGTCCTGGCTACCCGGCAATTGCCATCTCTGATGTCAGCCATCTCTCCTGCGTGAGTAATGATTTCGGCTATGACTACGTCTTTTCACGCTATATCGAAGCTGTGGGCCGTGAAGGCGATGTACTGCTCGGTCTGTCGACCTCCGGTAACTCCGCAAACATCATCAAAGCGGTGGAAGCGGCACGTGCTAAAGGCATGAAAGTGATTACCCTGACCGGTAAAGATGGCGGCAAAATGGCTGGCACGGCGGATATCGAAATTCGTGTACCGCACTTTGGCTATGCCGACCGCATTCAGGAGATTCACATTAAAGTGATTCATATCTTGATGCTGCTGGTCGAAAAAGAGATGGTTAAGTAATGACGTGTCCCTCCCACCCGCGTGGGAGGTTCTGACTTAAGGCGGTTGCTATGTGCGAATTGCTCGGGATGAGCGCCAATGTCCCTACGGACATCTGTTTCAGTTTTACCGGTCTGGTGCAGCGTGGCGGTGGAACCGGGCCGCACAAAGATGGCTGGGGCATTACCTTTTATGAAGGGAAAGGCTGCCGCACCTTCAAAGATCCACAACCCAGCTTTAACTCACCGATTGCCCGCTTAGTGCAGGAATACCCGATCAAATCGCATTCGGTTGTGGCACATATCCGGCAGGCGAACCGTGGTGAAGTGTCGCTGGAAAATACGCATCCCTTTACCCGTGAGCTGTGGGGCCGCAACTGGACTTACGCGCACAATGGGCAGCTAAAAGGCTATCGCCAACTGGAAACCGGCCATTTTCGACCCGTGGGTGAAACGGACAGCGAGAAGGCATTTTGCTGGATCCTGCATAAACTGGCTGAGCGCTATCCGCGTACGCCGGGCAACTGGCCAGCGGTGTTTCGCTATATTGCTGAGCTGGCAGGCGAACTGCGGCAGAAGGGCGTGTTTAACATGCTGCTGTCTGACGGGCGTTACCTGATGGCGTTCTGTTCAACCAACCTGTATTGGATTACGCGCCGTGCGCCGTTTGGCAAAGCCACCTTGCTCGATCAGGATGTAGAGATTGATTTCTTGCAGCAAACCACGCCAAAAGATGTGGTGACAGTGATTGCGACACAGCCGCTGACGGGGAATGAAACCTGGCACCGGATAGTGCCAGGCGAGTGGGCATTATTTTGCCTGGGTGAGCGCCAGGAATGACTTCGAGGCAGCATCCGGTGTTGAAATCGCCGGCGTGCTGTTGACCGCATATTGCCCGGTGGTGGTCACATTCACCGTCGGCGGCACATGGTACTTTTCAAAGTACGCATAGCCCGGCTGCAGTTCACGCCAGAAATTGATGTACGTCGAGTAACGATGACGCTGCATGTTGCTGTCGGTCATATGGAACGGGAAGATATTAATCTGCACGTCCTGCTGACCGTTACGCAGCGCGGCGTTAACGTAAGTGAAGATCTCATCCATCGATGCATTGGTCATGGCGTAGCAGCCAATCGATACGCAATCACCATGGATCATCAAATAGTTACCGTCATAACCTTTATCGCGATCGTATTGATTCGGGAATCCGGTGTTAATTGCGCGGTAAAAACGGCTGTCCGGTTTTAGCTGGTTGAGCTTAACGTTATAAAACCCTTCCGGACTCTTAAAATCGCCCTGACGACGTTTAGGCCCTAAACCGCCAGAGAAATTACAAATGCGATAGCTGTCCAGCAGACGATATTCATTACCGATTTTGCCGTACAGTTCCAGCGTACGCTCTTCCTTGAAAATCTGAATAAAAACGGGGGTGCCAAGTAACTGTTTCTTTAACTCTTTGCTCACCGGAGCCGACGGTTGGGTTGGCTCTGGCGAAATTGCCCAGCTAAGGACTGGCATAAGAATCATCGCAAGCAACAATGCGATTCTGCCCATTCTGTGTATACCTTGAAGTGAAGAGAGACGATGACGCTGAGCGTCTTGGTATTGCATTATCGGAAATATCCGCTACCGCAGCGCAACATTAACATTGTCTGACGTTTAATCAAGTCAGTGTCGGTGAAAATGGTGCATTCCTAAAGGGATTACGACCAGAATTTTGTAAACTTTAATTCGCTGCACAACATTTATTGCCGATATTTTTCGCTGCTGTATACTTATCCAGTATTCGGAGGGCGTATGCGTAAAATCATTCATGTTGATATGGACTGCTTTTTCGCAGCGGTGGAAATGCGCGACGATCCCTCATTACGTGATATTCCCATCGCCATCGGCGGCAGCCGCGTCCAGCGCGGAGTGATCAGCACCGCCAACTATCCGGCGCGTAAATACGGCGTGCGCAGCGCAATGCCAACCGCAACGGCACTGAAGCTGTGTCCGCATCTCAGGCTCTTGCCTGGGCGTTTTGATGCTTATAAAGAGGCGTCACGCCAGATCCGCGATATCTTCTCGCGCTATACCGCACTGGTTGAACCGCTCTCACTGGATGAAGCCTATCTGGATGTCACCGACAGCGGGCATTGCCAGGGTTCAGCTACGCTCATGGCGCAGGCGATCCGTGCTGATATCCTGCGTGAAACCGGCTTAACCGCCTCGGCGGGTATCGCACCGATTAAATTCCTCGCCAAGATCGCCTCGGATCTGAATAAGCCCAATGGGCAATATGTGATTACGCCGCAGGTCATGCCTGACTTTTTACTGACGCTGCCGCTGAGCAAAATTCCCGGCGTTGGCAAAGTGGCCACCAAAAAGCTGGAAGAGATGGGATTGCACACCTGCGCGGATGTACAGCGCAGCGATCTGGCGCTGCTGCTGAAACGCTTTGGTAAGTTCGGGCGTGTGTTGTGGGAACGCAGCAACGGCATTGATGACCGCGATGTGGTGGTGGAGCGTGAGCGCAAATCACTGGGGGTCGAACGGACGTTGATGGAAGACATTCACAGCTGGGAGCAGTGTCTGGCGATTATCGATTTCCTCTATGAGGAGTTGGATCGTCGGCTAACCAACATTCGTCCCGATAAGCAGATCGCGCGACAGGGTGTGAAGCTTAAGTTCAATGATTTCCAGCAGACCACGCAAGAGCACGTCTGGCAGGTGTTAAACAAGGATGACATGATCGCCGTCGCTCGCCAGGCGTGGGATGAGCGGCGCGCAGGGCGTGGTGTACGGCTGGTGGGATTGCATGTGACGCTGGTGGATCCCCAGCTGGAACGGCAGTTAGTGCTGGGGTGGTAATCGTGCTGATGTTTTCCCTCACCCTCACCCTCACATTAACCCTCTCCCAAAATGGGAGAGGGTACCGATCAAGCGATGGTGAGGAATGCATTCACTTTGCCAGACCGCTCTGACTGCACCCTCTCCCGTATGCGGGAGAGGGCTGGGGTGAGGGGGGAAGGCCGCTATTTCTTACCGTATTTCGCTTCCAGCGTGGCAAACCATGGCGCGACGAAATCGTTGTTCTCACCCCAGCCTGGAATGATCTTGTTCAACGATGCCACGTTGACCGCACCTTGCTGGCTGCTCAGCAGCTGCTGCGAAATGGAAGAGGCTTTGAATTCGTAGCTGGCCGGTGTGGCCTCGCCCGCAATCTTATTCGCGACCAAACGCATATTCACAGCGCCGATGGTTTTCGGATCGACAGCCACTGTCTGCACCCACGGGCTGTTCTTCTCGTGCATCAACTGCAGGTCCTGGTTAGACACGTCGATACTGTAGATCTTGATCTCCGTACGACCATTCTCCTGCAGCGCTTTATACGCGCCCTGGCTGAAAGCATCCCAGGATGCCCAAATCGCATCTATCTTGCCTTTCGGGTATTTCGCCAGAATCGCGCCAACCTTGTTGGCAGTATCACCCTGCACATCGGTAGAAACAGCGCCAATGGATTCCAGCTGATGAATACCTGGATTCTCTTTCAGCAGTTTCTCATACACTACCTGGCGGCGTTCCTGCGGCGGGAAGCCCGCAACCCACAGCTTGATGATGTTGGCTTTGCCATGGAAATCACTGATCAACTGACCCAGAGACGCCTGTGCCAGTGAAGCATCATCTTGCGCCGTGACGGTGACGCCGTTTACTGGCGTATCAACCGGAGTATCAAACACTGACAGTTTAATACCGGCATCGACGATGCGTTTTACCAACGCGGTGGAGTAGGGCTCTTTACCGTGCGACAGAATAATGCCGTCATACTTCTGGCTGATCGCCTGGGCAACAAAATCCTGGAAACGCGCGTCATCACCGTTGCTCAGGAAGGTGCTGACTTTAAAGCCCAACTGGCGACCTTGCTGAATGGCTCCGGCCACAAACTGCGTGGTGTTATCGTCAGAACCCAGGTTACGGATGATAGCGATGCGTACCGGGCCTTCATGATTGGCGATCACGGCAGGCACAGGTGCAACGGTGTCAGCAAAGGCGACGCTGGCGTTCAGCAGGCTTAGCGCCAGCAGCGAAAGGGTGATTTTTTTCATTATGATCTCTTTCTCAGTAAATGCGCCTTAGCGGCGCTGAATGTAGGTAATGGCCAGGGCCAGAGCCAGCACCAGCCCTTTGATAATGTCCATGGCGTAGTAAGGCACGGACAGCATCACCAGCCCGTTCTGCAACACGCCAAGGATCACCGCGCCGACCAAGGTACCCAGCGCGTTAGGTTTGCCGGAACCGGCCAGCGAGAAGCCGATCCATGCCGCGGCAACGGCATCCATCAGGTAGCCGCTTCCTGCATTCACCTGTGAGGAACCAATACGCGATGCCAGCAAAATACCGCCGACACCCGCCAGCAAAGAAGAGATCACATAGGCCAGTACGCGATAGCGTGTGGTACGAATCCCTGACAGGCGTGCCGCTTCAGGATTGCCGCCCAGCGCGTACATGCGGCGTCCGTGTTTGGTCAGCGAAAGCGCCAACTGCGCAACCAGCGTCACCACCAGCATAATGATCACGATGGTCGGCACCTGACCGAGCAAACCAAATGCCGCTGGGATAGTGCCTTCAGCCATGTCACCGCTCGGCATCACCATATTTTCGGTAATCGAGCCACCAAAGCTGTAGGTCATCGCCACGCCTTGAATAACAAACAGCGTGGCCAGTGTGGCCAGCATGTCGGGAATGCGCAGGATCACGATCAGGAAGCTGTTGAACAGCCCCACCAGGGTACACAACAGCAGCGTGATGATAATCGCTTCCGTGGTGCCAAAGCCGTGCCAGACAAACAGGGAAATCACCAGCGCATTCGCCAGTGACGCCGTGGATCCAACGGACAAGTCGAAGCCGCCAATGGTCAACGAAATCGAGACGCCAATCGCGATAACCGTGACGATGGCAATTGAACGCAGGATGTTGATGATGTTGGTGGGCTCAAGGAAGCTGTCTGACGCAAGGCCAAAGCCGGCGATCAGCAGCACCACCGTGAGCAACATGCCCCACTTGTAGAGAAAATCGAATAATTTATGACGCAGAGAAAGCTGCGGGTTCAGGGATAGTTCTTTGCTGCTCACGCAGGGGTTCCTCCGGTGGAATAAAGCAATAGCGTCTCTTCTGTGGCCTGACTGCCCTCCATCTCTGCCACAATGCGCCCATCCCAGAGCACACAAATACGGTCACATAGCCCAACCAGTTCGGAAAACTCGCCCGAAGCATAAATGATGCCTTTGCCTTCGCGCGCTAAGCCATCAATCAGGGTGAACAGATCGGTTTTGGCCTTGATATCCACGCCTTTGGTTGGCTCATCAAAAATCAGCACGTCAGCGTTATTGCGCAACCATTTGCCGATCGCCACTTTCTGCTGGTTACCGCCTGACAGGCGACGCAGCGTCTGTGCGGGGCCGGTGGTGCGCACGTTGAGGCGCTGAATCACCTCTTCGGCCCAACGCCATGCCTTGCGATGGCCGAACAGGCTCCAGCGTGAGAAACTGTTATCGGCGGTCACGCTCAGGTTCATCGCCACCGGCTCGTCAATAAAGATGCCCTCTTTGCGGCGCTCTTCTGGCACCAGCGCCATGCGGTTTTCCACGGAGTCATGTGGTGAGCGTGGTCGCCACGGTTTGCCGTGCAGCTCGCCTTTCTCCACCCGGCTTTTGCTGGCACCAAACAGCGCTTTGCAGAGTTCGGTTTTTCCAGCACCCGCCAGACCGGCAATACCAAGAATTTCTCCTTTGCGTAGATGCAGTGAGATATCGGCCAGCAGCTGATCGTCATGCAAACCTTCCACCGACAGCAGCACAGGTTGCTGGCTGCGTTCCCGGCGCGGTGGGTAAACATCGGTGAGCTGATGCCCCAGCATTTTCTCGACGATCTGTTCACCGCTGAGCGCTGCCATTGGGCTGCTTTCAATCAGTCGGCCATCACGCAATACGGTTAAACGATCGCAAATCGCTTTCAGCTCGTGGATGCGGTGGGAAATAAACACCACGCCAATGCCGTTGTTTTGCAGGCGGCGCACCACTTTAAACAGGCGCTCGCTCTCATGCTGATCCAGCGGCGCAGTAGGTTCATCCAGAATAAGGAAGCGGCAGTGGTGGGAGAGGGCGCGCGCCAGCAAGATTTGCTGCTTCTCCGCCAGTGAGCAACGCTCGACCAAACGGTTAACGTCAATATTGACTTCAAGCTGTTCAAGTAGCGCACGCGCCTGGCGGCGAATCTCGCGCCAGCTGTAAGCGTGGCCCGGTTCTGCCAACTGATCGAGCAGGATGTTTTCCGCTACGCTGAGCTGCGGCACCAGTGCCACATCCACTTCCTGCTGTACGAGGTGAATGCCGAGCTTTTTGGCATCACGCGGCGAGCGAATTGAAACCGGCACGTCATCAAGCAATATCTCGCCAGTGTAATGATTGTGCGCACCTGCCAATACTGCCATCAGCGTGGATTTACCCGCGCCGTTGGCGCCGGTTAGCGCATGCACCGAGCCGCCTTCAGTAAGAAAATCGACCTGGGTCAACGCGGCAAATCCGCCAAACGCGATGGAGATATTACGCATCTCCAGGCGGTTAATCGCACTCATTGAGTCAGGCCTTTAATAGAGGTAGTGGGTCGCATTTTTTCTGAAGCCATAACGCGGGGCAACAAACGAAAGCGCATAAGCTAGCACGAAATCTTATTAGCCATCCGGACATCTGGACATAACGGCGTCTAAAACTGGCGATAAGGTAAGAGGTGGTGAAATAGGGTGGTTGTAAAGGTGATTTGTAGAGGAATGTGCTGTGATCTCCGGGTGGCCTGTATGCCGCCGCTACAGATAGTTTGCTGCAATTTGTAAGGCACCCCGTGGCTTTCCAGGTGACGGGCATAAAAAAACCAGGCCTTGGCCTGGTTGTGAATCTTAGCGGCGGCCTTCAAGCCGCCCGAAGGCGCAAACTTACGCCTTTTCTGGCACCACATTCAGCAGCGCGGTCAGCAGTTTCCAGTACAGACCCACGCTCTCAATGTGCACTTGCTCATCAGGCGAGTGCGGCCCGGTGATGGTCGGCCCAATCGATACCATATCCATGTTTGGATAAGGCTTCTTGAACAGACCACACTCCAGACCGGCGTGAATCACCTGAATGTTTGGCGTTTTGCCAAACAGCGCTTCATAGGTTTTACGCGTCAGCGCCATCACTGGCGAATCGGCATCAGGCTGCCAGCCAGGATAGCCGCCTTTCGGTGCGGTTTTCGCGCCAGCCAACTGGCCCAGCGAGGTCAGGGTTTCAACTACCCAGTCCTTGCCGGTATCGATCAGTGAACGAATCAGGCAGATGATTTCGGCATTGTCCTGATCCATGGTCACCACACCGACGTTCAGTGAGGTTTCCACCACACCTTTAGCCACGTCAGAGTTGCGGATCACGCCGTTCGGAGTGCTGTTCAGCAGGTTAATGAAGCGATCGCGGCTGTCAGTGGTCAGCGCCTGGGCCTGATGCGCCAATGGCTCGGTAACGAGCGCAATGTTCTTCTCTTTAATACCCAGTTCATTCAGCAGCGTGGCCTGGAAATGGGCCGCAGCCGATTTCAGCGCATCCACTTTGTGGCTGTCGATTGCCAGGGTCGCAAAGGCTTCACGCGGGATAGCATTGCGCAGCGTACCGCCGGTGAATTCAATCAGACGTACGTCCAGTTCTTGCGCATGAACCGCAAAGAAGCGCGCTAACAGTTTGTTGGCGTTGCCCAGACCGTGATGAATGTCTGCGCCGGAATGGCCGCCTTTCAAACCCTTCAGGGTTAATTTCAGGGTTTCAAAGCCAGCAGGAACTGCCTCACGGCTCAGTGGCAGGGTGGTGATGAAGTCGATACCCCCGGCACAACCCATGTAGATCTCACCCTCTTCTTCCGAATCGGTGTTGATCAGGATATCTGCCTGCAACCAGTTTGGCTGGAGACCAAAAGCCCCGTCCATGCCGGACTCTTCGGTCATGGTCAGCAGCACTTCCAGTGGACCGTGCGTCAGGCTGCTATCAGCCAGTACCGCCAGCGCTGAAGCCATACCAATGCCGTTGTCGGCACCCAAGGTGGTGCCACGCGCTTTCACCCACTCGCCATCAACATAAGGTTGAATCGGATCTTTCGTGAAGTCGTGCACCGTGTCGTTGTTCTTCTGCGGCACCATATCAAGGTGTGCCTGTAGCGCGACCGGGGTACGCTTTTCCATACCGGCGGTGGCGGGTTTACGAATCAGGATATTGCCGACCTGATCGCGCTCAACCCAAAAACCTTGCTCTTTTGCCCAGCTAACAACGTGTTCAGCCAGTGCTTCTTCATGATAAGAAGGATGCGGGATGGAGCAAATTTTAGCGAAAATATCCCACAGCGGTTGGGGGGAAAGTTGCGACAATTCAGACACAACGCGTCTCCTGTGTCAGCGTGGCGGACATACCGCTCGCACGCGGGGTTCCAGTGAAAGATCGCCGTCAGCACATCTGACGTGATGTGGCTGAGAATATCACTGTTTTTCACCGGGTGCGTACTCGCCTGCGCTAAAATCCTGCATCCAATGCGTCAGATGCTGGTTTTTAACGCGTCAGATCCTTATAATCTCGCGCAACCTTTTCCCCCTTGCCTATTTTTAAACCAACATTGTTGGTTGGGATTTCTTTTATGAGCGAAAAATACGTCGTCACCTGGGACATGTTGCAGATTCATGCCCGTAAACTGGCCCAGCGCCTGCTTCCTGTGGAACAGTGGAAAGGTATCATCGCGGTGAGCCGTGGTGGTCTGGTTCCGGCATCGCTGCTGGCACGTGAACTGGGGATTCGCTACGTCGATACCGTGTGCATCTCCAGCTATGACCACGATCATCAGCGCGAAATGAAAGTGCTGAAGCGTGCGGAAGGCGATGGTGAAGGCTTCATAGTGATCGATGATTTGGTCGATACCGGCGGTACTGCACAAGCCATACGCGATATGTATCCAAAAGCGCGTTTCTGTACCATTTTCGCGAAACCTGCGGGCCGTGCGCTGGTGGACGACTACATTGTCGATATTCCCCAGAACACCTGGATCGAGCAGCCTTGGGACATGGGCGTGGTGTACATTCCGCCAATCGTCAAAAGCTAATTGATGCATCGCAAACAACGCCCGGTTATGCCGGGCGTTGTGCTTTCTACGCCTCGCACCCATCTTGCGGGTGCAGTACACTCTTAGGCATTGATGCGACTATCGCGGGAGAATGGCTAAGATGTCGGATAAAAACCTCAGCGAAGAGCTTTTTAAGCCCCGCTTTAAACACCCTGAAACCTCCTCACTGGTGCATCGCCAGCATCATCACACGATGCAGGTGCACAGTGCCCTTGAAGGCGATACTCAGCGCTGCTGGTATCGTATGCTCAACAAACTGTTGTGGACGTGGCGTGGCCTGACTCCACAAGAGATCAGCGAAGTGCTGGCACGTATTGCCATCTGCGATCTTGAACACACGGATGATACGCAGTTGGACACGGTCATTGGCTATCGCAGCGGCAACTGGAATTACGAATGGTCTAAGCAGGCCGCCCTGTGGCAGCAGCTTGCCATGCAGAATGAAAATCATGACGAAGCAGGCCAGCAGTGGCTTCACGCCTCAAACCTCTACAGCATCGCCGCTTATCCTTATATAAAGGGCGATGAACTGGCAGACCAGGCGCAGGTGCTGGCGAACAGAGCCTACGAAGAAGCCACAAAACGTTTGCCAGGCGAGCTTAAAGCGCTCACCTTTCAGATTGCTGGCGGCAGTCCGGTGACGGGGTTCCTGCATATGCCGGCCCAGGCCGAAGCGCCGTATCCTACCGTGCTGCTGTGTGGTGGCCTGGATTCACTGCAAAGCGACCATTATCGCCTGTTCCATGACTACCTCGCCCCGCGCGGCATTGCCATGCTGACACTGGATATGCCTTCGGTTGGGTTCAGCAGTAAATGGACGCTGAATCAGGACACCAGCCAAGTGCATCAACATGTGCTGCGAGAGCTAAGCAACGTCCCGTGGATCGATCACACCCGTGTCGCGCTGTTTGGTTATCGTTTTGGTGCCAATGTGGCCACACGACTCGCCTATCTGGAAGTGCCGCGTCTGCGTGCGGTGGCGACGCTGGGCGCGATGGTGCACAACGTGTTTGTCGATACACAACGTCAACAGCAGTTGCCGGATATGTATATGGATATGCTGGCCAGTCGTCTGGGTATGTCCTCCGCTTCTGACAGCAATTTGCGCATTGAGCTCAATCGCTATTCGCTGAAAGTGCAGGGGCTGTTAGGGCGCCGTACGCCAACGCCGATGCTGGCCGCCTACTGGCCGGATGATCTGTTTAGCCCTGAGGAAGAGGCTCAGTTGATTGCTAACTCCTCCGCGCAGGGCAAGGTGTTGGCGATCCCGACCAAGCCGGTGTTCTCCAGTTTCGAGAAGGCGCTGAATCAAATTTGTGACTGGCTGGCAAAACAATTGGGTGTCTGACTGGCAAAAAACGCGTTCTCTGCTACAACTTATATCCGGGAAAGTTTGCGTTGCGCGCCAGATGAGCGCAACGAGAGACAATTTACGGTTTGTTTGAGGGAGAATTAGCATGACGTTACCGAGTGGTCACCCCCGTAGTCGCCTGCTTAAGCGCTTCACCGAATTGGGGCCGTATATCCGTGAAGGAAAATGTGAAGAGACCCGCTTCTTTTTTGATTGTCTGGCAGCCTGTGTCAACGTGAAGCCTGCACCAGAAAGTCGGGAATTCTGGGGCTGGTGGATGAATCTGGAAGCGCAAGAGGATCACTTCACGTACGAATATCACTTTGGTCTGTTTGATAAAGACGGAGACTGGAGTGTGGCGGCGATTAAGGGCAAAGAGAACAACGAGAAAGTGGAAAGCACGCTGCGTAACTTCCACGAGCGCCTGAAAGCTGTGTTAAAAGATCAAAAACTGGATCTCAAACCCGCGGCAGGATTTAAAGAAGAGCCCGTGAAGTTGAGTGCCTGATTGACGGCATCTATTCTTGTAGTGTCGCCATTTATGGCGACCACTCATAAAAAAGAGCCGGTGATGAGCCGGCTCTTTTTTTATAGACACATTGAGGGTAACGCTAACAACTTAGAACTGGTAAGTCAGACCAACAGCAACGATATCGTCGTTGTTCAGACCCAGTTTGTTGTTGTCGTCCAGCTGGTTGATTTTGTAATCAACGAAGGTAGACATGTTTTTGTTGAAGTAGTAAGTCGCGCCAACGTCGATGTATTTAACCAGATCCGCGTCGCCGATACCGTTTTCCATATCTTTGCCTTTGGTCTGCACGTAGCCGATAGACGGACGCAGGCCGAAGTCGAACTGATACTGTGCAACCAATTCAATGTTCTGTGCTTTGTTAGCTGCACCAGAAATTGAAGCACCCTGATAGGTTCCGCTGAACGGGGTCATGTTGCGGGTTTCAGTGTAGATAGCGGCCAGGTAAACGCTGTTGGCGTCATACTTCAGACCTGCACCCCATGAATCCGCTTTATCACCGCCGCCATAAACGCGGTTTTTCTGCGCCAGAGTGGTGTTAGAAGAGGTAATTGCCGTCATCAGGCTCACACCGGTATCACCGATGGTGTAACCCAGAGATGCGCCGTAACCGTCGCCGTTCTGGCGAGTACCGTCAGTGGCAGTACCACGGGCGTTAGCGGTTTTGTCATCGTTTTTGCCCTGGTATTGCAGCGCGAAGCGCAGGCCATCAACCAGACCAAAGAAGTTGCTGTTGCGGTAAGTCGCCACACCGGTAGTACGCTGCGTCATGAAGTTATCAGAACGCGCAGTACCGTCACCACCAAACTCTGGGAATACGTCAGTCCATGCTTCTACGTCGTACAGCACGCCGTAGTTACGACCATAGTCGAATGAACCGTACTGACCGAATTTCAGACCCGCAAAGCCCAGACGGGTTTTGTTGCCTGCGTTCGCGTCAGAACCTTCAGAGTTGTTGACGTTGTACTGATATTCCCACTGGCCGTAGCCGGTCATCAGATCGTTGATCTGAGTCTGACCTTTGAAGCCGATACGAACGTAAGATTTGTCACCGTTGTTGGAATCCGCATCGCTGAAGTAGTGCTCAGCTTTAACGCGACCGTAGAAGTCCAGTTTGTTACCGTCTTTGTTATAAACTTCTGCGGCGTGTGCAGCGGAGGTCAGTGCCAACGCAGATACGACTAATGCCAGTGTGCTCTTCTTCATTTGCTATCAATCCCAATGAGTAAAATTTGTTGTACCCTTGAAAGGGTTTGTAAAACACGGGACGTTTTAACGTTTAGCGATGAAAGTTTTATGACAGTTTTTCTGATTTCTTGTTAATTGCGAACTTTTGGTCTACCGCATTGTCAGGGGATTTTTGTGCTTTTCCCCTTGCTGCTGTTGGCTTCCTCGCTGACTCCTGATAAAACGTCCCTTCGCAGAATTTTTTCTTACATGGCAGGAAAATATGAGTGGCAGTCAGACCCTTGTGGTCAAGTTGGGTACCAGCGTCCTCACCGGCGGTTCACGTCGGCTGAATCGGGCGCACATGGTGGAGCTGGTTCGTCAGTGTGCGCAACTGCACGCGGCGGGTCATCGTATCGTTATCGTCACCTCTGGCGCGATTGCCGCTGGACGCGAACACCTGGGTTACCCCGAACTGCCGCCTACCATCGCCTCAAAGCAGCTGCTGGCTGCGGTGGGGCAGAGCCGTTTGATTCAACTGTGGGAACAGCTGTTCTCCATTTACGGCATTCATATCGGGCAGATGCTGCTGACGCGCGCCGATATGGAAGACCGTGAACGCTTCCTTTACGCCCGTGACATGCTGCGTGCGTTGCTCGACAACCATATCGTTCCGGTGATCAACGAGAACGATGCCGTTGCCACCGCTGAAATCAAAGTGGGCGATAATGACAATCTGTCCGCACTGGCGGCGATGCTCGGTGGCGCAGATAAACTGCTGCTGCTGACCGATCAACAAGGCTTGTTCACTGCCGATCCACGCACCAATCCGGAAGCCGAGCTGATCAGCGATGTCCACCAGATTGATGACGCGCTGCGTACGCTGGCCGGTGGCAGTGTTTCGGGTCTGGGCACTGGTGGCATGGCCACGAAATTGCAGGCCGCCGATGTCGCCTGTCGCGCGGGTATCGACGTGATTATCGCCGCAGGCAGCCGCCCGGATGTAATCAGCGATGTGCTGTACGGCAAACCGGTGGGCACCCGTTTTCACGCGCAGCAGTCACCGCTGGAAAACCGCAAGCGCTGGATCTTCGGCGCACCACCAGCCGGTGAAATCACCATTGATGATGGCGCGTTAGCTGCGGTGCTGGAGCGAGGCAGTTCGTTGCTGCCGAAAGGCATCCGTGAAGTGCAGGGTAACTTCTCTCGTGGTGAAGTGATCCGCATTCGTAGCTTGCAGGGTCGCGATATCGCACACGGCGTCACGCGCTACAACAGCGATGCGATGCGCATGATTGCGGGTCATCATAGCCAGGAAATTGGCGATATTTTGGGTTACGAATATGGCCCGGTTGCGGTCCACCGCGACGACATGATCGTCAGTTAAGGAGCGGATGATGTTAGAAGAAATGGGTAAAGCGGCGCGCGCAGCGTCGTACAAACTGGCGGAACTCTCTACCGAACAAAAAAATCAGGTGCTGCTGACCATTGCCGATCGTCTGGAAGCGGAAAGCGCTGACATTCTGGCGGCGAATGAGCAGGACCTGGCCGATGCACGCCAAAACGGCATGAGTGCCGCCTTGCTGGATCGCCTGACGCTGAATCCTCAGCGTTTGAAAGGCATCGCGGATGACGTGCGCCAGGTGTGCCGTCTTGCCGATCCGGTTGGCCAGCTGATCGATGGCGGAATGCTGGACAGCGGTCTACGTATTGAACGCCGCCGTGTGCCGCTGGGCGTGATTGGCGTGATTTACGAAGCGCGTCCTAATGTTACTGTTGATGTGGCTTCCCTGTGCCTGAAAACCGGCAACGCAGCGATTCTGCGCGGCGGCAAAGAGACTTACCGCACTAACGCAGCCACGGTGCGTGTGATCCAAAACGCATTGACCCAGCATGGTTTACCGGCTGGCGCCGTGCAGGCGATTGAGAACCCGGATCGTGAGCTGGTCAATCAGCTGCTTAAGCTCGATCGTTACGTGGATATGCTGATCCCACGTGGCGGCGCGGGCCTGCACAAGCTGTGCCGTGAAAACTCGACCATCCCGGTGATCACCGGCGGTATTGGCGTGTGCCATCTCTATCTCGATGAAACCATGGAGACAGAACCGGCACTGGACGTGATCGTTAACGCCAAGAAACAGCGCCCAAGTGCCTGTAACTCGTTGGAGACGCTACTGATCCATCGCGATCAGGCCGAGCGTTTTATTCCTGCGTTCCTACAGCGTATGGCGCAGGAAAATATTCCGCTACACGGTGATGAAAACGTATTGGCGCTGCTGCAAAGCGGCCCTGCCAGCGTGGTTGCCGTGAAAGCGGAAGATTACGACGATGAGTGGTTGTCCAACGACCTCAACGTCAAGCTGGTCGCCGATCTTGACGAGGCAGTGGCGCATATTCGCGAGCACGGTACACAGCACTCTGACGGCATCCTGACGCGCAGCATTGGCAATGCTAACCGCTTTGTTAACCAGGTCGATTCCTCTGCGGTCTACGTTAACGCCAGCACCCGTTTCACCGACGGCGGTCAGTTTGGCCTGGGCGCGGAAGTGGCGGTCAGCACCCAAAAACTGCATGCGCGCGGTCCGATGGGGCTGGAAGCGCTGACAACCTATAAGTGGATTGGCTGGGGCGACGATACGTTGCGCGGCTAATTTTCGCTCCTGCATCACAATGGGCACCCTTGATGGGTGCCTTTTTTTTGGCTTTCGATCCAGTTATTTCCAGAGCTTTTTGATTTAATTCTGTCATTTATGGCGCGTCAGCGTCTTTTCGCCCATTTTTTCCTGTAGGCGCTGGTCTTAGCGCCACAGAACATTCCTGAAAACCCCTGTCAGAACAAGCTGTCGGGCATTCATTACTGGTTTCCATCGAGCCGAAGGGGATAATGATCATCCAGCTTCATTGATAAAAGCGATTGGGTAGTAAACCAGCGGTAATATAAAATGAACTGGTAGCAAAAACGAAAATAACATTCAGTCTTTTACTGATGGCAGATTATTAACTGATGGTTAAAAAAGAGAGTACGAGACAAGCTTTTACTGCCAGGCTGATTGCCGCGTGTGACAGCGCGGGAATTGTCGGACATGGACGAAACAAACAGGTTGCGCAAGCACTGCAGCAAAGGGGATGCAGGATCTCAACACCGGGGGTCTGGAAATGGTTTAACGCCCAATCGATTCCAGATGACAGTAATTTGCTGGCACTTAGCCAGCTGTTAGGCGTGCGCGTAGAGTGGTTGCAATTTGGCATGGAGAAACCCTCCGCGTTGATTGACCCGCCCGCGCGACGGGATACAAAACCGATATTTCGTGTTGAGAGTCTGGATATTGGGCAGCGTAGCGCCCAAGGCATCGCTGCGCGTGATGAACTGGTCGAAACCATTCAAGCGATTGAGTATGGTCTGGATGAAGCGCGCGTGCTGTTTAACGGTCGGGCTGCGGAGTACATCCGGCTGATCGCCCTGAACAATGATTCGATGGCAGGAACCTTCGCACCGCGTGACCAGCTATTTGTGGACATCAGCGTGCAGCGCTTTGATGGTGATGGCATCTACCTGTTCACGCTGGACAATCAACTCTATCTTAAACGACTGCAACTGCAGCACAAAAAGGTCGCGGTGATCTCGGATAACAAGCGTTATGAAACCTGGTATCTCACGCTGGATGAAGCGGCAACCCTGCAGGTGATTGCGCGTGTCATCATGAGCCAGGCGCGTGATTACCAGATTTTAGGTTAGAGCCAATAGCGCGAAATCAGCCAAAAAAATATTCTGGCTGAAATCATAAATTTAACTGATGGTAAATAAAAAATTAACTGTTGGTATTTGCCAATGCATTAGAACCTGTTAATAATTTGACCATGGAAAGACGAGATCACTGCTCCCGGATGAGCCCGCTCTTAAACAATTGAGGCGCTGCACAAGCGCGATACCGACCACCCAAAGTCAGTGGATTTTGGGATGGGGTGGATACGCACTTTGTAGCGTCGTCAGCTCTCCTCTGACTTCACTCTCCTCTGCTTATACCTGGCCGCGAATGCAGCCGGGCTGGCTGATGGCGAATGCTTGCAGCGGTTCAACGGACGCATCGGCCTATGCCGACATGCCGTGCCAGTCACCCCATCGCCAAAGACTCATTCACAGGAGGAGTTATGGCGATTATCCAGTATGGCAAGTCAGTCTTCACCGGGAACGCGCGCACTCGCCGTCACCGACGCCGCCAGTCCCTCAGCCGTCTCAAACGCAGTATCGACAGCGCTTTAGGTCTTGAACCTGATAACGTCACCTTGCGCAGTGCCGAACGAATCTGTCAGCGCCAGACGCACTCGCGTGCTGACAATGCCGTGATGGCCCCCACCCGCACTCAACCCGAAAGCGCCAGCTTCGATAACTGCTGTTTGCCCCATGTTCATCTTTATGCCGTGCGTTAACCCTTCCCAGTTTTAAACGGAACACTTTGGTGTTGCTCACTCTTTAGCCCTGCTTGAGCGTCACGCCGGGTTAGCGTTGCGCTGCAGTGGCTAACCGATCAGCAAACTTTATGTTTTTGGATTTTTTGCGCAGTGATTTTCAGACAGTTGCGCCCGTCAAAGAGGAAACGCTATGAGCCAGATTATTGCCATTTTGAATTTTGAAGAGGGCTATCGTGAGGCGCCTTATCTCGATACCCAAGGATTTCCCACCGTAGCTGGCGGTATCCGCATCGGGCCGAAAGGCGCGTCACTCAGCAACTATATCTTCCAGGTGCCGCGACGGGTGGGCGATGTATGGAAACAGTGCATCGTCGAAAACAAGGTGCAAGAGATGAACCAGCGGGTGCTGGTACAGCAGGCGATCAGCAAATGCAGTGATGCGCGCTGTGATGTGCTGATCAGCATGGCGTACCAAATGGGCGTCGATGGACTGGCGCTATTTCGCGGCATGCTGACCTCGATAACGCAAGGCGATTTCAACGGTGCCGCCAACGCCATGCTCGACAGCCTGTGGGCACGACAAACGCCGGGGCGCGCCCGTCGTCATGCCGAAATGATGCGCAGCGGCACCTATGACATCTATCGGGGGCTGTTATGAATCTGAAATGGATGGTGTTTGTCATCGCCGTACTGACGGCGGTGATCGTACTGCTGCTGCTTCAGCGCTTCACCACGCTGGAGTTTGTGAAACATGCAAGGTTGTTGTTCAAAACCTGGTCCGTGTGGCTGGCATCGTTAGGCTCGATGCTCAGCGCCTGGGCGCAATCTTTTCCCTCGTCGGCTCTGGATGCCTGGAACGCGCTGCCGCAGGACATCAAAGATATTTTGCCTCACAACTACCTGGGATTGATTGGCGCCTTCATGGTGGCGATGGGGGTGCTGGCGCAGTTTGTGCGGCAGAAGAACCTGATTGAGCAGCGCAAAACCCTGGAGGAGAAACCATGACTTTTCTTACGGCAATGCTCGGGGGCAGCTGGCACTGGCTTGCTGCGTTGGTGGGCGTCATCGCGGCACTGGCTGCCAGCTACTTCGGTGGCAAGAAAATTGGCAAGGTGCAGCAGCAATCCAAAGCCGCAACCGAAAGCGCGGAAAAAACCGTCGCTCAGGCGGTGGCGGTCAGTCAGCAGCAGCAACAGCTGCGCGAGGAGGCCAAACGTGTGGAAACCAGCAACTTTAATCTTGATGACGCTGCTGCTCGTGACAAGCTGCAGCACTCGAAATACAACCAGCCCTGAATCCCCCGTCGTTATCGACTCCGCTTGTACCCTGTTTTCCCCGATTTATACCCACGGTAATGACGCCCAACGTATGGACGTGCGGACCGTTCGTGCCATTAACAATCACAACGATCTCTGGGATCAGCACTGCGGCCAACAGGCGCACTGAAGCTGATTCCGCTGTTGTATTGCGAACCTGAAAAGGCCGAGGAGGCTATGATGATCGAAGTTAACTCTTATGCTGAACTGCGTACCACCACGCCCACCAAAAACGGCGATCTGGCTTTTCTGCGTCGCTATAACGCGGACTCAACCTTCCGTGGGGGCGGCGACTTCACCGGTTTTATTGGCACCACCACCGCCACAGATGATGGCGGTACGCTGGCAGTGGGTAACGGATTCTATTGGAAGCGCGTGATTAACAATCCCTCTGATATCAACGTCTATCACTTTGGCGCGAAAGGGGATGGCTATGTCAATGACACCGATGCGGTCAATCGTATGCTGGCATGGACCAAGGCCTACAGCACGAATATTGTTGACCTGCCGATTCGTTTTCCTGGCGGTAAATTTTTGATCAGCCCGATCGATATCAGCGGCACGGACAGCGCGTTCTTTGGCCTGCAAGGCGATGATGTGGAACTGGGTTCGTTGCCACGTACCACCATCATTTCCGATAAAAGTACCAGCCCGGTGTTTAAGGTAAAGGCGCGCCGCACCTCGATTCGCGGCATCGCCTGGAACGGCCAGGCGTCCGCCGATATCACCACCAACAAAGGCACCATTACCTCCGATATGTGCAGCAACGTGCAGCCGTTCTTCGAAAATACCTGCATCGAAGGCACCACGGTCAATATCTACTGTTTCCGCGCGCAGAATAACGGCGGTACGGTGATTAAGGTGCTGGATACGCTGGATACCAAATTTGATCAGATCTACACCATGTACACCTATGCACGGGTATTTGATGTCGGCTGGTCAAATTCCCCCAACGGCGCATGGGATCACTCTACCGCGATTGAGATCTGCAACTGTAACTTCCAGACCGGTTATGGTGATGCCACGCTGTACATACCCCGTTGTACGCAGGGGATTCTGCGCAACGTGTGGATTGAACACACGCGCAATCCTGGCGATCTCTCGGACGGTGGCTGGACCATTGATACGCTGAACGTGGAGGATTGCCTGAACCCGTTCAACCTCAACAATGCCCGCGTCACCATGCGCCAAATCAACGTGCAGTCTGGCAGTAAAGTGTCGAACGATCTGGTCACCGGGAAATGGTTATCAACCTTCGAGTATGGCTACCGTCGTGACGAAAGCTATGGCAGTTTCCTGACCGGATCGCTGCGCGCGGGTTACTACAGCGGCTACAAGATCACCAACAACACCTCTACCGATAACTGGTATCGCCTTGGGCAGTTGTTCTTCCCGAACGCGAATCAGCAGTGGGTCATGGAGTTTATTGGTAAAGCCGATGCCACCCAGCCGACAGGAACCGCCGGGACGCCAGTTAACGTAGCGAGTAGCGGGAAAACCTGGATTAACCTGCAACGGCTGGAAACCGTATGGGCGGATGCCTTTCATATGGGGCAGCCCGCGATCCTGGATATCCGTTATAACCGTGTGGGCACCACCTATGCCGTGGTGTGGGTCAAGCTGAAAGCCAACAGTGGTGACACCATGCTGAACCTGAAAAACACCGGCCCGACGCGCTTTGATACCGGCTCTTGCTCACTGTTCCAGTCGGACCTGTCCGTGGTCACCGATACCACCACGCTGGGGCCGTATAAACCCGCTGCGCGCTTCGGTATGCACAACGGACTGGCAGGCATTGGTGCCAACGAGAAGGGCGTGCTGACGCTGGCTTCCGCTGCTGGTACACCCACCAATGCTGCTACGCCAACAGGCTTTGTGCTGGTTAATATCAACGGTGTCGATCGTAAACTTCCCTATTATGATTGAGGTCAAACACGTTCAGGCGAGGCTTCGGCCTCGCCTTTTTTGTTTGTCATCACCTGCTCGCCCACTACTCCTGCGCCTGTTCAAAAGTAGCGATAACGCGGTCAATATGCGCCTTCATCGCCGATCGTGCTGCTTTAGCATCGCGTTTTTCGAGGGCATTCAAAATGGTCAGGTGCTCATTTTCCGAAACGTGGGGCATATCACTTGGGGTGTAATGGGCCTGCAGCATTTTAAACATGCTGCCATAGCGATGCCCCAACAGGTGGCCGATGATAAAACCATAAGCGGGGTTGCCGCTGGCCTGAGCAATGCGGATATGAAACAGACGATCGCCGGGGTGGGTGCGTGATTGCACCTGGTTATCTTTGCAATTCTGCAAATAAGCCTCGCGTATTTGTTCCAACTCTTGCTGGCTGGCATGGCGTGCAGCCAGTGCAGCCGCCTCAGGTTCAATCAGCCGCCGCGCCTGTAGCAATGAAAAGGGCGGCAGTTCTGTAGAAAAATCCAGCTTGATGCCTAGCTCATCATCCGGTTCGTTCCATTGGTCGCGTCCGGCTTGCATCATCACCGGCTCCTGCGAACCCGATCGCGCCTTTACAATCACGCCATTACCGACTTTCACATCCACTAAGCCAATCACTTCAAGCGCAATCAGTGCCTCACGAACTGACGCCCGGCTCACCTGTAATTGTTCAGCTAAATCACGTTCAGCGGGCAGGCGGCTGCCAGGCGGAAATTCATTGTTATCAATTAGCTTAATAAGCTGGTCGGCTATCTGTCTGTAAAGCCTTGGGTTTTCCATTTTTTTTATCGGCATGCTACTGCTACCTGTGAAATAAATTAAGTGACCCGATGCACAAAAAAACCTCAACAAACTTGTCAATGTTACGTGTTTGTCAATAAAAAGTAATACGCCAGCGAGGAAGTGACCAGCGCTTTTGTTAGGCATAAACGCTAAAAACTTCGCCTTTAATGGCCTGACCATTAGATCTTTATACCAGAGAGGATGCAATGAATTTACACGGAAAACGCGTGTTAATCACCGCGGCCGGGCAGGGAATTGGTTATGCCAGCGCACGCTATTTTGCCGAGCAAGGGGCAACGGTAACAGGCAGCGATATCAACATCACCGCTCTCCAGGATCTGCCTGGCGTCACAGCTTACCGGCTGGATGTGACGGATCGCGCGGCCATCAGCGCAGCAGTGCAAGAAATCGGTCCGGTGGATGTGCTGTTTAACTGTGCAGGTGTGGTGCACAGCGGCAATCTGCTGACTTGCTCTGAGCAGGAGTGGCAATTCGCACTCGATCTTAACGTCACCGCCATGTTTCACATGATTCAGGCGTTTCTGCCTGGCATGTTGGCACAGAAAAAAGGGTCAATTATCAATATGTCATCAGTGGCTTCCAGCGTGAAAGGGGTGGCAAATCGCTTTGCTTACAGTGCCACTAAAGCAGCGGTGATCGGCCTGACACGCTCGGTCGCGGCGGATTTTATTGCTGACGGCATTCGTTGTAACGCCATTTGTCCCGGCACGGTGGATTCTCCCTCGCTGCGCCAGCGTATCGCGACGCAGGCACAGGTGGAAGGCAAAAGCGAAGAGGCGGTGTATGCCGCTTTTGTTGCTCGTCAGCCAATTGGACGCATCGGCACGGCAGAAGAGATCGCGTATCTCGCTGCTTATCTGGCCTCGGATGCCAGCAACTACACCACCGGCACAGCGCAAGTCATTGATGGCGGCTGGAGCAATTAACACAGGAGTAAGTCATGAAATTAGTTCGTGTAGGTGAAGTGGGCAAAGAACGTCCGGCAATGGTGGATGAGCAGGGTGAACTGCGCGATTTGTCGCAATACATTGATGATATTGCAGGTGAGACATTACTGCCCGCATCACTGGAAAAGCTACGCCAGCTGAACATTCTTGAGCTGCCCAAGATAGCCGGTCAGCCCCGTATTGGCGCCTGTGTGGGTCAGATTGGCAAATTTATCTGCATCGGCTTGAACTACGCTGACCACGCTGCAGAAACCGGTGCTGACATTCCGCAGGAACCGGTGGTGTTTAGCAAATGGACCAGCGCGGTAGTCGGCCCTAATGATGCGGTGCGTATTCCGCGTGGTTCCGTTAAAACCGATTGGGAAGTGGAACTTGGCGTGGTGATCGGTAAAGGCGGGAGCTACATCCGGGAAGAGGATGCGCTGGGGCATGTGGCGGGTTACTGCGTGGTGAACGATGTCTCCGAGCGGGAATATCAAATCGAACGGGGCGGTACCTGGGACAAAGGCAAAGGCTGTGACACCTTCGGCCCTCTCGGCCCTTGGCTGGTCACGGCGGATGAAATCGCCGAACCCCAACAGTTAGATTTGTGGTTGGAAGTGGATGGCAAGCGCTATCAAAATGGAAATACGCGCACCATGATTTTTTCTGTCGCGCACATCATCAGTTATCTCAGCCAGTTTATGAGTCTACAACCGGGCGATGTCATCTCAACCGGCACCCCGCCGGGCGTGGGAATGGGGCAGAAACCGCCGGTCTATTTGCGTCCTGGACAAACCATCACCCTGGGCATTGCTGGCTTGGGCGAACAGCGTCAAATCACCGAGGGTTCAGCACAATGACCAAACTGACGGCAATGCGCGTTGAAGACATTCGCTTTCCCACTTCAGCACATCTGGATGGCTCGGATGCGATGAATCCCGATCCTGATTATTCCGCCGCTTATGTGATTATTGAGACCGATAATGCCGCGATCAGCGGGCACGGTCTGACGTTTACCATCGGACGCGGCAATGAAATTTGCTGTGCCGCTATCCGCGCGCTGGAGCATTTGATCGTCGGACGCCAGCTCGAAACCATTACTGCTGATATGGGGCAATTCTGGCGCGACATCACCAGCGACAGTCAGTTGCGCTGGATTGGTCCCGACAAAGGTGCCATCCATCTTGCCACCGGCGCGGTGGTCAACGCGGTTTGGGATCTGTGGGCAAAATCGCAGGAAAAGCCGCTGTGGCGACTGGTGGCGGACATGTCCCCAGAGGAACTGGTGCGCTGTATCGACTTCCGGTATCTCACCGATTGCATCACGCCGGACGAAGCGCTGGCGCTCCTGACAGCGCAGGCTGCGGGTAAAGCGCAACGCATGCAACAGTTAGAGCAGGAAGGTTATCCCTGCTACACCACCTCAGCGGGTTGGTTGGGCTATGACGATGACAAATTGCGTCGGCTCTGCCAGCAGGCTGTCGATGCCGGTTTCTCGCATATCAAGCTGAAAGTCGGGCGCGATCTGGAGGATGACAAACGCCGCGTCAGGATCGCACGAGAGGTGTTGGGGCCGGATCGTCAACTGATGATTGATGCCAACCAGGTGTGGGAAGTGAATGACGCGGTGGATTGGGTACAGCAACTGGCGTTCGCCAAGCCCTGGTTTATTGAAGAACCGACCAGCCCGGATGATGTGGAAGGCCATCGCAGGATTCGTCAGGGAGTCGCGCCAGTTAAGGTGGCAACCGGTGAAATGTGTCAGAACCGCATTCTTTTCAAGCAATTCATCATGCGTGAAGCGATCGATGTGGTGCAGATCGATGCCTGTCGTTTAGGCGGCGTCAATGAAGTGCTGGCCGTGATGCTAATGGCGGCAAAATATCAACTGCCGGTGTGTCCACACGCCGGTGGGGTGGGGCTGTGTGAATACGTCCAACACCTGTCGATGATTGATTTCATCTGCATTGCGGGCACACATGAAGGCCGGGTGATTGAGTATGTCGATCACCTGCATGAACATTTCTTGCACCCCTGTGAGATTCGCGGGGCTGCCTACTTGCCACCACAGGCGCCGGGTTTTTCCATCGAGATGTTCCCTGCCTCGATCGATAAATACCGCTATCGCGCGCAAGGAGCCTGAGAGTGCGAATCGATGCACATCAGCACTTCTGGCGATATCAGGCGCAGGATTATCCCTGGATCAGCAAGCAAATGGGGACGTTGCAGCGCGATTATCTTGCCGACGATCTGTCCCCTTTGCTGACCGGGCAGCAGTTACAGGGATCGATCGTGGTTCAGGCGCGGCAGTGCCCACAGGAAACGATGCAATTGCTGCAATGGGCGGCTGAATCTCCAGCCACGCAGGCGGTGGTGGGATGGATTGATATCACGGCCAGCGATCTGCATGCACAGCTGAATGCGCTGCAGCATCCGCTTCTGCGAGGGTTTCGTCATCAGGTGCAGGATGAGACGGATCCCGCAGCCTGGCTGCGACAATCCGCGGTGTCAGCAGGCATGGCACTGTTACAGCAGCAGCACTATGTGTGGGACATGCTGGTGACCTGGCGTCATCTGCCGGAATTAACCGCCTTTGCAGCCCAGCATGATCAGCACTGGCTGGTGCTCGATCATCTGGGCAAGCCAAATATCACCTCCGGCGCAAAAGTTTGGGGCGCGCAAATTGCGGAATTGGCCGCGATGCCACACGTGGTGTGCAAGCTTTCAGGCCTGGTGACGGAAGCACCCAGCGGGCAGTGGAAGAGTGCACAACTGCGTCCTTTCATTGAGGAAGCACTGGCGCGATTTGGTCCACAGCGTTTGATGTTTGGGTCTGACTGGCCGGTTTGTCTGCTGGCCGCAGAATATGACGAGGTTGCCCAACTTACTCAGCAGGCCATTGGCACGTTGTCGCAGGATGAACAGGCCAGCATTTGGGGAAATACCGCTGCGCAGGTCTATCAATGCTCAGGAGAAGAACATGAATCTGTTTTTACAGGATAAGGTCATCATTGTAACGGGAGGGGGATCGGGTATCGGTGCGGCGATCTCATCGTTACTGGCTGAAGAAGGCGCGATTCCGGTAATGGTGACCAATACCCCACCAGATGAAATCTGGTTGGCAGCATTACGCCAACGGCAGCCTCAAGCCACAACGGTCATTGTGGATCTCTGTGACGAGGAGAACTGTCGATACGCGGTGGAGACGGTTCAGCAACAGTTTGGCCGGATTGATGGTCTGGTGAATAACGCCGGGGTGAATGATGGCGTGGGCTTAGACGCTGGACGTTCTGCCTTTGTGGCTTCACTGGAGAAAAACCTGATCCACTACTATCAGATGACGCACTTCTGTCAGTCGGCGCTGGAGAGTAGCCAAGGGGCGATCGTCAACATTGCGTCAAAAACAGCGCTAAGCGGGCAGGGCGGCACCAGTGGTTACTGTGCTGCCAAGGGCGCGATTCTTTCCCTGACGCGGGAATGGGCGGTGTCGCTGCGTGCCAGTGGTGTGCGGGTGAATGCGGTGGTGCCTGCTGAAGTGATGACGCCACTGTATGAACGCTGGATTGCCACATTCCCCGAGCCCGAGCAGGCGCTCAACAATATCACGCAACGCATCCCTCTCGGCCAACGCATGACCACGCCGGAAGAGATTGCCAACACCGTAGTGTTTTTACTGTCGGCACGCGCATCCCATACAACCGGTGAGTGGCTGAGTGTGGATGGCGGCTATCTTCACCTTGACCGGGCGCTGTCATGAGCGGCGCCACGCAGTTTCATTACCTGGCGCTGGATCTGGTGGATTCACCGGAAAAAATCGCGGAGTACCAGCGGCTGCACCAGCAAATTTGGCCTGAAGTCACCACGCATTTGCGCCAGCACGGCGTGGTGAACATGGAAATCTATCGGCTGGGAAACCGCCTCTTTATGGTGATGGAGGTGAATCAACACTTTGATGCAGTGCAATTTGCCGAGGCTGCACAGCGTAATCCTGATATTCAGCGCTGGGAGGCGTTGATGTGGCAATTTCAACAACCTACACCCTGGACACCCGCAGGCGAAAAATGGGTGGCGATGGATCGAATATTCTCTTTGCACGACCAATAAATAACAACGCTTACCCTACAGTACGCTACGAGGATATAACCATGTCTACAGAACAAGTCGGGACGCCGAATAATATCGGTGTCGGGGGCGCTATTAGCCTACGTTGGGCATTTATGCTCATTACCACGCTGTTTTTTATGTGGGGTGTGTCATATGGCCTGTTAGATGTATTAAATAAACATTTTCAGGAAACACTGCATGTGACCAAAGCCCAGTCGGGGTTATTACAGGGAGCCTATTTTGGTGCTTATTTCCTGGTAGCCATGCCCGCTGGCTATTTTATGAGCCGCCATGGTTATAAAGCCGGTATTTTGGCTGGGTTAGCTCTGTATGCCATTGGCGCTCTGCTGTTTGTACCTGCCGCGATGGTCAACAATTTCATGATGTTTTTGTTTGCGCTGTTTGTCCTGGCTTGCGGACTAGGCTGCCTTGAGACAGCCGCCAATCCCTATGCGACAGTACTTGGGGACGCAAAAGGTGCTGAACGTCGCCTGAATTTGGCGCAATCATTTAACGGCTTGGGGCAGTTTGTCGGGCCGATGATCGGCGGGACGCTATTTTTTAGCCACGCCAGCGCAGATGAGGCACAAAATACCGTCAAAATAACCTATGTGGTTATCGCCTTTGTGGTCATCGGGATTGCGCTGTTATTTAAACGCACGGCATTACCGGATATTCGCGAAGCGGAAGACACAAGTCCAAAACATGCGGGTCAATCGTTATGGCAACATAAACACTTTGTAGGTGGTGTGATTGCGCAGTTCTTTTATGTGGCCGCGCAGGTGGGTGTCGGTGCCTTCTTTATCAATTACACCACTGAACACTGGCATGGCGTCACGAATCAAAGTGCCGCTTATTTGCTGTCTGTGGGCATGGTGTGTTTCATGCTTGGGCGTTTCTTCTCAACCTGGTTGATGGGCCGAGTTTCACCTGCACTCATTCTCGCCGCGTATGCATTAATTAATATTGTGCTTTGTGCGGTGGTGATGCTGGGTATAGGGGATGTGTCCGTCGTCGCGCTGGTGGCCATCTTCTTCTTTATGTCCACCATGTTCCCGACCATATTTGCCATGGGCGTGAAGAACCTCGGTCCGGCAACCAAACAAGCCAGCTCCTTTATGATTATGGCCATTGTCGGGGGAGCGATTATGCCGTGGTTTATGGGGCGCATTTCCGATACCTCCAGCACCGCACTGGCCTATGGTCTGCCGCTGGTGTGCTTTGTCGTGGTGCTGGTTTATGCGCTGAGTCAGCGTAAGAGCTAGCGCATTTCAAATGCCATTTCTACCGCCACCTGATAGTGGCGGTTATCCTTTTTTTAAAACTTTCCTGCCTTTTTGTATCCCACTGTATCTCCTCACCACACACATACATCCCGTTGCATAACCCGTTATTCTGCAAACATCACCTATACATGGGCGTGGTCTTCTATACACATCAACCGTGTCTGAGGAGACAACACCATGTTCTTATTACGCCAAACTCTGCTTGCTGCACTGGTCTTAACCGCTACCAGTTCTGCCTTTGCTGCTACCCCAACTGAAGCGGAATACGCTGCCGCCTTTAGTACCATTCATCAGGTTAATGCCGGGGTGCTGAATGTTGGATATGTCGATATCGGGCCACGCGATGGTCAGGCCGTCATTCTGCTGCACGGCTGGCCGTATGACATTCAAAGCTATGCCAAAGTCGCGCCGCAGTTAGCCGCCAAAGGCTATCGCGTTATCGTGCCTTATTTGCGTGGATACGGCAGCACGCGCTTCCTGTCAGATAACACGCCACGTAACGGTCAGCCTTCGGCACTGGCGGCGGATACCGTGGCGTTGATGGATGCACTGGGCATCAAACAGGCGGTATTTGCTGGCTTCGACTGGGGGGCTCGCACGGCGGACATCGTGGCGGCACTGTGGCCGGAACGTGTGAAATCGCTGGTATCCGTCAGCGGCTATCTGATCAGCAGCCAGGACGTGGGCAAGAAAGCCTTACCTCCGCAAGCAGAGTTGCAATGGTGGTATCAATTTTATTTCGCCACTGAGCGTGGTGAACAAGGTTATGCGAAAAATACTCATGATTTTGCCAAACTGATCTGGCAGCAAGCCTCACCGGGTTGGAAATTTAGTGATGCCACCTTTAACGTGAGTGCAAAAGCGCTGGATAATCCGGATCAGGTCGCGGTGACCATCAGTAACTACCGCTGGCGTCTTGGCCTGGAAAAAGGTGAGCAAAAGTATGATGCTTATGAGAAAAAGTTAGCCACCTTGCCCGTGATCAGCGTGCCAACGATTACGATAGAAGGGGATAACAACGGTGCGCCGCACCCCGCGCCACCAGCGTATCGCGCGAAATTCAGCGGCAAGTATGAGCATCGTACCTTTACCGGCAATATTGGACATAACCCGCCAGCAGAAGATCCGCAGGGGTTTGTCAAAGCGGTGGAAGATGCCGCTGCGCTGTAACCGCGAATTTTTTAAGGGCCGGCACATGAGTGCCGGTCTTTTTTGCGTAGGTTGAAAACAGGAGGTTGTTTTGGAGCACATTGATCACATCCTGGTGGTAGATGATGACCGGGATATCCGTGAACTGATTACCGATTACCTGATCAAGTCAGGTTATCGCGCCACCGGCGCCGCCAATGGTAGAGAGATGCGTGCGATGTTATCGGCCAATGCCATTGATTTGGTGATCCTCGATATTATGATGCCCGGCGATGATGGGCTGACGCTGTGTCGTCAGCTACGCAGTGATACGCAGCGCAACTTACCGATTTTAATGCTCACGGCCCGTAGTGAGGATACCGATCGCATTCTCGGCCTGGAAATGGGTGCGGATGACTATCTGGTTAAACCCTTTGTCGCGCGTGAACTGCTGGCGCGCATCAAAGCGATTTTACGCCGTACACGCGCCTTGCCGCCCAATCTGCAAATCACTGAGATCGGTCGTATTATTGCCTTTGGCGACTGGCAACTGGATACCTCCGCCCGGCATCTCATTGATGATGAAGGCGTGATTGTGGCGCTCAGCGGAGCAGAGTATCGTCTGCTGCGCGTGTTTCTTGATCATCCACAGCGGGTATTGAACCGCGACCAACTGTTGAATTTGACCCAGGGCCGCGATGCCGAACTGTTCGAAAGATCCATTGATCTGCTGGTGAGTCGCTTGCGGCAGCGTCTGCGTGATGATGCGCGCGAGCCTGCCTACCTCAAAACGGTACGCAGCGAAGGGTATGTGCTGGCCGCAGCGGTAATCATCAAAGAGGCGCATGAATGAAACTGTGGCCGAGATCGTTACTGACTCGTCTGCTGATCATCGTCCTGGGCGGATTATTGCTGGCGAATGCCACCACCCTCATAAGCTTGATGGTTGAACGCATGAGTAGCGCCAAAACCGTGATGCTGGGCAATCTTGAATATGACGTCGCAACCAGCGTCGCCATTCTTGATCGTCTGCCTGCGGCTGAACGCCCCGCTTGGTTGGCAAAACTGGAGCGCGGCAATTATCGCTATCAATTATCGGCAGGCTTACCAGGGCCTTATCCCAGCAGTTGGCGTGCGCGGGATGCTGTGCGCTCGTTACAGGAGAGCCTCGGCGGGCGCTATCAAATGAGTATTCATGCGATTCCTGGGACGCGTGAGCATATTCAGGTGCACCTGACACTCCACGATGGCGCACCCTTGACGCTGGATCTGTGGCCGCGTATGCCCGCCATCGCCCGCTGGTTACCTGCAGTGCTGATCGGTCAACTGCTGCTGTTGCTGTGCTGCGCCTGGCTGGCGGTACGGCAAGTGGTGCGTCCTTTTATGCGCTTTACCCAGGCGGTCGAAGAGCTGACACCGGCATCAAACCGTGCGCAGCTGATGCCTGAAAGCGGTCCCGATGAAGTGCAGCAGGCGGCACGCGCCTTTAATGCGATGCAGACGCGCATCCAGGATCATCTCAAAGAGCGCGCGCAGATTCTGGCCGCGATCTCACACGATCTTCAAACCCCCATCACGCGTATGAAACTGCGGGTGGAGATGTCAGAACAACCGGAGCTGCGCGATAAATTGCTGGGCGACCTCGATAACATGAGCCGTTTAGTGCGAGAAGGAATTGCCTACGCACGCTCATCGGAAGTGTTGGAGGAGGCGCGGCAGGTTGTGAGTCTGAATGCATTTCTCGACAGCATTGCCTGTGACTACCAGGATATCGGCAAAGCGGTCAGCTTTACCTCATGTCGCGGCGAGGACCGTTTTGCCGTTCGCCCGCAGGCCCTGCACCGCATCATGACCAATCTGATCGATAACGCCCTAAAGTTTGGCAGTGAAGCGCAGATGGTGATGAACGCCCCGCAGGGGGATCAAGTCGACATTCACGTGCTGGATAATGGCCCCGGTATTCCCGAAGCGGAACTGCAGGCGGTGCTGGAGCCCTTTTACCGGGTGGAGAGCTCGCGCAATCGTCACACCGGCGGAACCGGATTGGGTCTGGCTATCGCCACGCAGCTGGTGAGCCAGATGTCTGGCAGCCTGCATTTATCCAATCGGGGTGAGGGGGGACTCGACGCACATATCACGTTAAAGCAAACCGATTTGTAGCCTTTTGTATCTGCACCGCCTGTACACATACAGACTGACAATACGGGCGGTGCCAGACACTTCGTGAACACAACAGCCTGGTTAAATGAGCGCACGTGCTAAAGCACGCAACCCATTAACCCCTGTCACGAGGTTTCCAATGACACTTTTAATTGCTTTCTGCGCAGGCATGTTGACACTGCTCAGCCCCTGCACCTTACCCGTTATTCCTTTTGTGTTCGCCAGCGTACGCGGACAAAAAGGACAGTTGCTGGCGTTATTGAGCGGCATGGTGATGATGTTTACCGCCGTGGCACTGCTGGTCACGGTGACCAGCCATTGGGTCGCCAGCGTGACCGCAGCGGGAAGGTGGATCGCACTGGCCTTTTTAGCCGTGACGTCGCTGACCTTACTGTCATCGCGCCTGGCTCAGTATGTTACTCAACCCTTTGTAGCGTTAGGCAATCGCATGAATGATGCCAGCCAACGCCGACGCGGTTTAGTCGCGGCAGGGTTGGCGGGAATGGCAACGGGCATGTTGTGGGCACCCTGTGCGGGGCCAGTATTAGGCGCGATTCTCAGCCTGGCGGTGGTGGGAAAAGATCCCGTCTCGGTTGGTCTGCTACTGGTAGCCTATGGCAGCGGTGCCGCACTGATGCTGGCGCTACTGTTTGTGGCGGGGCGTGGACTGGTGATGCGATTACGGCCAAGCCTGGCACTAACCAGCCGTTTACGCCAGGTAGCAGGGGGATTGATGCTGGCTGCCGTGGTGTTGATCGCCAGCGGCGCGCAAGGGCAGTTACAAAGTGGCCCCGCGTTTGCGCAGCGTCTGGAGCAGCGGCTCAGTGAATGGGGGCCACAGCCTGCGACGAAACCCCGCCTCGAACCGGTGGTGATGCCACAAACCCGCAGTACGCTGCCCTCCCTGCAAGGCGGCACCGCATGGCTGAACGGTGCCGCTGTCACCCCGGAAACGTTAAAAGGCAAAGTGGTGCTGGTGGATTTCTGGACCTACGACTGTATTAACTGTCAGCATACCTTGCCGCATGTGCGTGACTGGGCCAATAAGTATCAACCCGAGGGCTTGGTAGTGGTAGGCGTTCATACCCCGGAGTATCCGTGGGAACGCGACGAGAAAGCGGTGAGTCGTGCAATTAAACAGTGGCAACTGCCGTATACCGTGGTAGCGGATAACAACTACAGCATCTGGAATCGCTTCGGTAATCAATACTGGCCCGCCCATTATATTTTCGACGCGCACGGGCAGTTGCGATACACCGCGTTTGGTGAAGGTCAATATGCGGAACAGGAGCAGGTGATTCAGCAGTTGTTAAAAGAGGCGCGGACGTAAGGAGGGCGACATGGCTTCAGGCAATATGCCCTTTTTGACAACTCGCACTGAAGCGGATGAGCAGGCTGGGCGGCCCTAGCCTGCGTTATCATCAGTCGTTTAACAGGCAACCGTAACGGCTCGCGGCTCCAGAAAAGCGCTAATCCCCCATTGCCCCATCTCCCGGCCCATTCCTGAATGACCAAAGCCACCAAATGGCGCACGCGGTTCATGTGCCAATGTATTGATCATCACCCGGCCCGCCAGTATCTGTTCACCCACAGCGCGGGCATGCTGCTCGTCGGCACCAATCACCAGCGCAGACAGGCCATAATAGGTGTCATTCGCGATGGCAATCGCCTCAGCTTCGTCACGATAACTCATGATACTCAGCACCGGGCCAAAGATCTCTTCACGGGCAATCTGCATCTGCGGCGTCACGTCGCTAAACAGCGTCGGCTTGATATACCAGCCGTGAGTCAGTCCTTGCGGACGTCCCTGACCACCGCACAGGATTCGCGCACCTTCTTGTTCGCCGAGGCCAATATAATGTTGCACCCGTTGCCACTGCTTTTCATTCACCATCGGGCCAATGGTGGTCGCTGGGGAAGCGGGGTCGCCAGAACATTGTGCGGCCACCTCCCGCGACAGCGCCTGTTCGAATTCAGCTTTGCGCGCTTCGGGCACCAGAATGCGTGTGCCAGCAATGCAGGCCTGCCCGCTATTGATAAACCCCGCTTGCACTGCCAGCTCTGCAGCGCTATTGGCATCCGCATCTGGCAGGATGAGGGTGGGCGATTTGCCGCCCAGCTCCAGCGTTACGCGCTTAAAAGTCTCAGCGGCCGTGCGCAAAATGGTTTTCCCCGTGGCGGTTGAACCGGTGAAGGAAATTTTTGCCACCAATGGGCTGCGGCTAATCGCATCCCCGACCTCGGCACCGCGTCCCGTGACAATATTAAACAGGCCATCAGGCAAGCCCGCCCGATGCAACGCTTGCGTGATCACTTCGGTCTGTAACAGGCTAAATTCACTGGGCTTAATCACCGTGGTACACCCTGCGGCCAGTGCGGTGGCCAGCTTGTGGCAAATAAAGCCCGCGTTGCTGTTCCAGGGGGTAATCAGACCGGCGACGCCGAGGGGAAGCATTTGAACATGCGCGCGTCCGGCTTGCTGGCTAAAAGGGTATTGTTCCAACTCTTGGATCACCTGGAGAATGACGTCAGCGGGATAACTTGCCATCCACTGCGAGCGTGAGGCCGGTGCGCCATATTCTTCGAGGATGGCGGCATGCAACTCGCTTTCACAGCTTTTCACTGCGTCATGCATCTTCTTTAACAGCATGATACGTTCAGCGACGGAGGTGCGAGCATAAGCGGGAAATGCCGCATGAGCGGCGGCGATCGCGCGCTCTGCGTCTTGCTCGTTTGCCATACGCGCTTTGCCAATGACGCGGCCATCAGCAGGATTGATCATCTCCAGCCACTCGTTACCAGCAGGGGTAACAAAACGGCCATTAATATAGATGTGTTCGATAATATGCATGGTTAAGCTTCCTGAAATGAATATGCAGGAAAACTAGCACGCCAGACGCGCGTAAATAATCCGCCTCATCCTGCAAAGGGTATTGCGACAAACGGAATAATTCATGAACCGGACCGGTATGACAGAACTGGAAATCCTGCTGGCAGTGGCGCGGCGCGGAACCTTTAAAAGCGCAGCAAGCGAGTTAGAAATGTCACCTTCAGCGATCACCAACGCGGTGGCCGCGCTGGAGAAACGGCTGGGTGTGCGCCTGTTCAATCGCACCACGCGAAGTGTGGCCCTGACGGATGCCGGTCGACGCTTTATTGATAAAATAGCCCCTGCTGTTGAGGTGATTCGCAGCGCCTCCGAAGAGATCAGCAGCGAACCCAACGATCCATCGGGGATTCTCCGCTTAAATGTGCCGCCAGAAAGCTATGCGCTGTGGTATGAGTCCGTGCTTATGCCGTTTCTAAAACGATACCCGCGTATTCGCGCGGATATTTGCAGCCAAAGAGAAAAGGTGGATATCGTTTCTGCAGGCTTTGATGCGGGGATCCGTCTTGCTGAAGATATTCCCGCCGATATGATCGCCGTTAAGCTTACCGCCGAGTTGCGGATGATAGTGGTTGCCGCTCCGGACTATCTTGAACGTTTTACGGCGCCGGATCAGCCAGAGCAACTGAGCGAGCACCAAACGCTGTGTATGCGCATGTCTGATGGCAGTATTTATCGCTGGGCATTGAGCCACCAACAGCAAACCTACACCTTGCAAGGTGAGCCACGTTTCGCCGTGAGCGATGTAGCCTCCATGCACCAGGCGGCGCTGGCTGGACTCGGCATTGCCTGCATGTCCGAGCAACATATTGTCGCCGATATTCAGGCGGGCAAGTTGGTGCGATTACTGCCAGAGTGGCAGGTGAACCTCGGTACGCTGTGTCTCTATTACCCTGGGCATCGATTAGTGCCGCCCGCACTTAAGGCATTAACGGCATTCGTGCGTCATCTGCGTTGAACTAGCCCTGTAATAAGGTCAGCACCTGTTGCGGTTCAAGATTGGCTTTTGCCAACACCGATGAGCTGGCTTGTTGCACAATCTGTGCTCGGGTCAGTGCGGAAACTTCTGCTGCATAATCGGCATCTTCAATACGTGATCGTGCTGTTGCTAGCTGTGTCGTGGCGGTGCTTTGCAGGTTTTGCGCCGAGCTCAGTCTATTGGCGGTTGCACCTAACTCGCTGCGTTGGCTGTCCACACGCGCAATCGCCCGATCCAACGTGGCCAGCGGATCATCGGGATGCTTCAAGCGAATTTCGTCCCCGACTTCTGCCACGGTGGTGGTGGTTTGGTTGGTGGAGGTATCGGTCACCGATGACACATTGGCAACGTAATAGATCTGTACGTCGCCCACGCCTTTTAATGTCTTCACCATCATGGTGCTTGGTGCGCTGTCTTCTGTCACAAAGGTTGCGGTCTTGCTTTCTTGTCCGTTTGATACGCCCATGTAGTAATTGCCATCACTATCCAGACGAAGCACATCATTACTCTGAACACCTTCTGCGTCGGTGTAGCGCACATTGACATTCGTCGGGTCGAGCGTGATGTAAGAGGTACCGCTGACACTGGTCACGTCACTGAAACTGTTGATACTGGTGGTACTTAACGCCTTGATATCCAGGCTGTTGGCGGTGCCATCGGAAATTGCTGTCACGGTCGCGTTGAAATACTGATAATTTCCCCCGCCGTTATCCACTTCCATCACATACTGCCCACTGTTGGTGCGGAGCAAGCGCGCATCATTAGTGGCTACCGCATTATTATTTCCATCGGTGAAACTGAGCGTTGCACTGCTGGTGTCGATGGCTGGCGTCGTCGTCACGGCTGTGGGTAACGTGGTGAAATCACTCTCATCCAAAGCCGGATCAGTGGTCATTTTTGCGGTGATAGCACCGCCAGCACCAAAGGTGATGGTCGCAGGATAGTAGGTATCATTTTGTTCAATATAGTACTGACCATTATCAACGGTGAGGTTTGGCGCAGGGCTATTGCTTAATGCTGTACCGCTATTGTCTTGATAGCTCACCGATGTGATCGCGTGAGCGGCGATCGTATCAACCTGACTATAAAGCGGAACCGTGGTGCTTTTGCTAATCAGAACGTTACCTGCCGCTGATGCGGTATCCCAACGGGCGCTGACACTGGCTAAATAGTAGGACGGTTTGCCATCACTGCCCGTGGTTTGAATATATTGCTGGTTAGTGGCATTGCTTTGCACTAACTGAGGAGAATCGGTCGCTGGCGAGTAGTTGACGGTGATGGCGGGACTGCTCAGAGACATATTCAGGGCGAGACCTGTCAGGCTGGGTACCGCCGTCACATTACCGCTGATGCCGCTGATCACAAAGTCTTCCAGTCCAAGCTCGTTGACGCTAAATCCCGTCGATAAATTGACGCCAATCTTTTGCTTATCATTAGCCCCAACCTGAATGCCGACGCGCCCGGCACTGCCATCCAGCAATTTGATACCGTTGAAGCTGGAGGTACTATTTAGTCGATTAATCTCTTTGAGGTTAAGGTTAATTTCCGCCTGAATAGAATCCGTATCCTCTTGGGAGTTCGTCCCGTTTAACCCTTGAACCGTGAGCTGGCGGATACGTTGTAGGCGGTTGTTAATCTCACCCAGCGCGCTCCCGGCAGACTCAACCATTGATAAACCATCACCGGTATTGCGCTGTGCCTGGGCCAGCCCATTTTGCTGGCTGGTGAAGCGATTCGAGATAGCCTGACCCGCCGCGTCATCCCTTGCGCTGTTGATGCGCATGCCGGACGACAGACGTTGAATCGCCACGCTTAATGCGGAGCCATTTTGGTTCGACTGTTTCGTCGCGATCATCGCGGATACGTTGGTTTGAAGGCTGATCATTTCCGGTCTCACAGGACAAATTCACTGTAAGCATTATCGGCATGTCAGCCCTTTCTTTAGCGAAAATTTGAGCTAAGTGATCGCCCTCAGCTACGCTTCGCTTAAATTTCTGGTCTTAATGTCTAAAAATTTGTGTTTATTTTTAATAAAAAATCGTCATTCACTCGCTTTATGGTTTTTCATGTATGTATTCGTCTGGCACTACTAAATATAGTAGGTCCGTAATGAACTTAAGGCTCCTTTCAGTTTTAATGTTCGATGAAGTTGGTGGGATAGTTTACATAACAACACGTTAGAGAGTATTGGCCCCACAAACTTAATTTAATCGTATTATTCCTAATCATCATACGGGGTTTAACTAATCAATCTCTTCATAGCCAATTCACCCTGGCTAATACTTCATTGGGCGCCTTATCAATTTTCTAACTGAGTAAATTCCGTATTGGTCTTTGGACCATTGACCTTATAACCGCTCCTGGTGAGAATGCCGTTAAAAGTTTTGAATCAGATCTCAATTTTAGGGTTAGGAGCCCATTGCAGTGCGACTGCGAGAGTCGTACTGGATTAACGCCACTTGCCTTTATGGTCGCGCGAAAGACGCACCGAAATAATTAAAGGGCAGGGCATACAGCAAAAATCGTTAATGTCGTGACGTTCGTTGAGAAGGCCCGTCTTAAGATGCACCTTTTCAGCCCCGGTCGACATTTCTTTCATTTCATCAGGCATGTATAGCGCGTCATCGCGTTGAACGTGTTGATTAAGAGATGAGTAATTTAATTTAGATTACGCGTTTGGTTGTACGAATGATGAACTGAGCATCGTTAATGTGAAGGATCTAACCTATTGATTTTAAACTGTCCCGCTATCGGTGCAGTCAGGACTCTTTACGCCAAAATAAACGATTGCATGTATTCAGCAAATTGGTAGCTGCAAGCCAGGGGCGGTAGCCTGCTCATTTTAACGTTATGAACTGAATCGATTTGTACAAATTTAATGGCGAAAGTCTTATTTGATTTGAGATTTACTCAGGTGCTTAAGACCATATCTTTACCCCTGAGGAAAGTCCGAAATAGTTTGAAATCCAATGTTAAGCCGCATGCAAGAGAATGGCATGGTCGCTTATCAATGAATCTCACTGAGGTTGTTCTGTGAAAAATAAATTAAAAAATTCGATGTGGATGATTGCTGAGAAGTTGATCGCGGTATTCGGCCTGATTTTTGTCACCTCCTATGTGGCGAAATATGTTGGCCCTACCACGTTCGGCATTATCTCACTCTCCATGCTGGTGTTTCAGTTTATTCAATCCATTGCGGTGATGGGCAGCGATGTGATTCTGCTCAAACGCATTTCGCAAAATCATCATTCAGGTATTCGCCTGATGATGGCGACCTTTCTGCTGGTAATGCTGATTTATTGCGGCTTAGCCATCAGCGGCATGGTGATCATGGGCGAAGAGTGGAGTCGTGAAGCGCTGGTGTTTATCTGTGCAGCGGCGATTGCCTGCCTGTTTTCATCGATCGACCTCGTGAACATTTACAACGAGGCGATGCTGAATGCGCGGCTTAACGTGATTGCCAATGTTATCGGTCTCGCTATCAGCCTGACGGTGCGTTTCTTTATTTCCTGGTTCCAACTGGATCCCCAATTCCTGGCGATACCGATTGTACTCGCCACGCTACTGCCGTTCAGCATCAAACTGGCCATCTTCCTGCGCTATCACCGCCAGGTGCCGATCCCGGCGCTGCGCCATATCAAAAAGTATTCACGCTACATGGTGGCATCGGGTGTTTCTCTGGTGTTCTCAGTGATTGCGATTGCGATTTACACCCGCGTCAATCAACTCAGCGTCTCTTATTTCCTCGGCGTGAAAGAGGCCGGGATCTTTGCGGTGGCGATGACGCTGTCCACGGCGTGGGTGTTTCTGCCCAATGCGCTGCTGGCCTCATTCTTCCCGGCATTCTTTGCTGAGCGCGATGATGAGCAATCCATTATTAAAGCGCAAAAACTCCATCTGCTGGTGTTGGGGGTGTCGGCGGTTGTCATCATGGCAATCTGGCAATTGTCGGGTTGGTTTATTCGCGACTTCTACGGTGAAGCCTATCTCGATGCCGTTGCGCCGACGTTATTACTCAGCGTGGGTGCCATGTGCGGCGTGCTCAGCAGTTTAATGGACCGTTTTATTATTAAGTACAACGGCTATCGATTCTTAGTCAAAAAGACCTTTGCTGTATTAATTATCTGCCTGGCATCCTCTGTTGTATTGGTGCCTTATTTCGGTTTAACCGGTGCCGCAATGAGTGTGGTATTAACCGAATTCGTCTCATTCTCGCTGCTTAATTATTTCTTTTCTGCGCAACCCGTTATGCGTATTCACCAGATTTTCTTCAACCCCAGGAAGTTATGGCTGTTATTTATCAATTACAAAACCTCAGACAGTAAAGAGAGTTTATCATGAATGAAAAACCACTATTTAGTATTATCATTCCCGTCTACAACGCGCAAAAAACCATAAAGCGGACATTGCTTAGTGTGCTTAAACAGACCTATAGCAATTATGAAATTGTGGTGGTTAATGATGGCAGCACGGATTCCAGCCAGCAAATCTTAGCCGGTTTTTCATCTTACTCGCAGGTGACGGTGATTGATCAAATCAATGCCGGAGTGAGTGCAGCACGCAATAATGGGCTGCAGCAAGCGAGTGGCGAGTATGTGTTATTTCTGGATGCCGATGATTGGGTAGATGATAACTTCCTGATGATCTTCAAACAGAATCTGGATGCGTGGCCCGCGGAATCAGTTGATTTGATGGTCGGCAACCTTAATGACAACCGGGTAGGGAAAGTTTCGCAAGCAGGGTTTTTCAGCAACGAGGATATTCCCTATGTGCTTGGCGAACTCGAAATGAGCGATAACATTGGTTATTTGCACAACAAATGTTATCGCCGCCAGATTCTGAGTGATTATGATCTGCGTTTCATGGAGGGAATCTCTATGAGTGAGGATCTGCTATTTAATTTGAAGTTTTTTAGCTGTATCAGTAATTTCCTGGTGACGCCGGGTGCCGCTTATCACTATGAGGATGTGGCGGGTTCACTCTCTAAGCGGAAGGTGCAATACAGCGAATTGAAAGTCAGAAAGCAGTTTCTGACGGCGTTATATGACTCGATTGTGGAAAAATATCAGGGCAGCGATCTCGATTATTTTCTTAAAGGCATTTCTAAACGCGTTCTGGCGTTGGATATGCAAATCGTGACGGCGATGTATCATTCATCTTTTTCACCTGCCGATATCGCGCAGGAAATTAATGAAATCAAGCGAGGTAAATACTCAAAAGGTATTTTTATTTTGCTCAATAAAAATGAAAAGTTGAAGTACATGATTATGAATTTGAACACTATCACAGCGTACTATTTCCTTTATGCCCTCTACAGGATGCGTGCATTCTGATTTGAAATTCCCCCGGTGTTCTTCTCTGCTATTGTCTGCGGCTGTTATTCCTTCTGGAACACGCGGAGCGATGATGGTTCCAGAGGCGAGTTACCGGGGGAGTTTCACCTTTCCTGGCGTCTTACACGCCTGAGTTTTGTAGGGTGCGGCCTTTAGGCCGCCCGCTGCCACCCGTCCTCCCTTAGCCGCTTTCGGGCGCACCAAGGCTTACCCCTACCGGCTAACCGTCGTTGTCTTCTTGCACTCTCTCCCGCTCTCAGGTCAAATAGCGCCCATGCAAACGATTGCGTGCGTATTTTGTGCGTTTGTGTCCATTAAATCGCCACTTCACGCATTTTTGGTGCCTTTGTGATGGATGTCTTGCGTTGAAGCAACCTTAATCAGGCAAAAACGGGTAGCATGTGCGCGGTCGTGCTATTGGCATGTTTTGGCAGCTGTCGTTCTGGCTGCATTTTGATAAAGCATTAAATTCTGGAGAGACAGATGGACAACTCACAAACCGTTGCCCAAGGCACGGTTGAGGTCAGTGCAACGGGCTGGCGCAAGAGTGATACGGTGTGGATGCTGGGCTTGTACGGCACGGCTATTGGTGCAGGCGTATTATTCCTGCCCATCAATGCGGGCGCGGGTGGATTAATTCCGCTGATTTTAATGACCATCCTTGCGTTCCCGATGACCTTCTATGCACACCGTGCACTGGCGCGTTTTGTGCTCTCTGGTAAGAATCCCGGTGAAGACATTACGGAAGTGGTGGAAGAACACTTTGGTGTGGGCGCAGGGAAAATCATCACCTTGCTCTATTTCTTCGCTATTTTCCCGATCCTGTTGATGTACAGCGTCGCGATAACCAACACGGTTGACAGCTTTATCGTGCATCAACTTGGCAGGGTGTCGCCGCCGCGCGCCGTGCTGTCGTTAATTTTGATCATCGGTATGATGACCGTAGTACGTTTTGGCGAACAGATGATCGTCAAAGCGATGAGCGTGCTGGTGTTCCCGTTTGTGGCAGTGTTGATGTTACTGGCGGCTTATCTGGTGCCACACTGGCACGGTGCAGCGTTGGAAACTCTCTCTTTCAGCCACAATAGCAGCGGTAGCAGCATCTGGATGACGCTGTGGCTGGCGATTCCGGTCATGGTATTCTCCTTTAACCACTCACCGATTATCTCCTCGTTCGCGGTGGCGAAGCGTGAAGAGTATGGTGCAGGTGCAGAGAAAAAATGTTCGCGCATACTTGCCAGCGCCCATCTGATGATGGTGGTGACGGTGATGTTCTTTGTCTTCAGCTGCGTATTGAGCTTGTCGCCGGCAGATTTGCAGGCAGCGAAGGACCAAAACATCACCATTCTTTCCTATCTGGCTAACCACTTTAACGTGCCGATGATTGCCTGGATGGGGCCGATTGTCGCGATGGTCGCCATCACCAAATCGTTCCTCGGACACTACCTGGGCGCGCGTGAAGGCTTCAACGGCATTGTGGTGAAATCACTGCGCAGCCGTGGCAAAAGTGTCACGCCGCAGCGTTTGAACCGTGTTACCACCGGCTTTATGTTGCTCACGACCTGGCTGGTTGCGACCTGGAACCCGAGTATTCTCGGTATGATTGAGACCCTTGGCGGCCCGATCATTGCGATGATTCTGTTCCTGATGCCGATGTATGCCATTCAAAAAGTCCCGGCCATGCGTCAGTACAGCGGGAAGATCAGTAACGTCTTTGTGGTGATTGTCGGTTTGTTAGCGATTTCGTCGATTGCGTATTCGCTGATGAGCTAATCATGTTGGCCCGGTTGTACCTTAATGCGCACCCTACAAAAATCACTGCCGTAGTAGGGTCGCCATTGATGGCGACCTGACCGCAATAAAATTACACCGCTGCCGTCTTAAACACACTCATTGACTGCGCCAGACGATCGGCCTGTTCCTGCAATGCCTGAGAAGCGGCAGACGCTTCCTGCACCAGCGCGGCGTTCTGCTGTGTCACCGCTTCCATCTGGGTAATCGCCAGATTGATCTCACTGATACCACTGCTCTGTTCGCTGCTGGCGATGGTAATCTCACTCATGATGTCTGCCACGCTTTTCACACTATTGACCACTTCGCCAATGGTTGAGCCAGCATGCGTCACCAGACGGCTACCTTCATCCACTTTCGCCACGGAATCTTCAATCAACACTTTAATCTCTTTCGCAGCGGAGGCTGAACGTTGTGCCAGGTTACGCACTTCGGTGGCAACCACCGCAAAACCACGACCCTGTTCACCCGCACGGGCGGCTTCAACTGCGGCATTTAGTGACAGAATGTTGGTCTGGAAGGCGATAGAATCGATCACGCTGATGATGTCGACAATCTTCTTCGAGGAGAGGGTAATGGCTTCCATCTTCTCAATCACCTGTTCCATCACCACGCCGCCTTCTTTCGCGACAGTGGAGGTGGTGGCGACCAACTGATTAGCTTCACGCGCATTATCGGCATTGTGCTTCACAGTGGCGGTCATCTGCTCCATCGCCGAGGCGGTCTCTTCCAGTGAACTGGCCTGTTGCTCGGTGCGGGAAGAGAGATCGATGTTGCCGCTGGAAATCTGATTGGAAGCCACGGCAATGGTGTCCGAACCGGCGCGGACATTGGAGACAATGGTCAGCAGATTGTCATTCATCGCCTGCAGTGCCTGCATCAATACTGCAGTTTCGTCTTTCCCGCTGACTTCAATGTGTGAACTGAGGTCGCCTGCTGCCACTTTTCCGGCAATTTCTACCGCTTCATTCAGTGGGCGAACAATCGAACGGGTCAGCATAAAGCCAAGCAGTACTGAGGCGGCAATCGCGATGGCAGAGAAGATCAAGGTGATTTCAATCGCGGTGGAGCCATCATCAATAATGCCGGAACCTTCTTTACGCAGCTGGTCTGACTGAGAATTGGCAAAAGCGACCGCGCTGTCGAGATAGGTATTCTGCGTACTGGTGATTTTTTTCAGTACAAAGGTGCTGGCCTCTTCCAGTTTGCCAGCGCGTACCAGATCCAGCACTTCATTCTTCTGTTGTTCGAACAACTGGCTGGCAGCCAGTAGACCGGCGATTTTCTTTTTACCAATCTCAGTCACCTGAATCGCTTCGATCTTTTTCATCGCGCTGTTGGTGCGTTCAGTGGCTTCATCCAACTGCTTAAAGCGCTGCACATTGTATTCTGGACGTAGGGTATCGATCACCATGCCACGCAGATACTTGATCTGATCGTTGACGCCATCACGCACATCAAAACCAAGACGCACCTTCACATAGCGATCTTCCACAATAGAGGTGATGCCATTTTTGATGTTGTTGATTTTCATAATCGACGTCACGCCGACTACGCCTAACAGTGCCACAACCAAACCAAAGGCAATCCCTAAACGGACGCCCACTTTCATATTCTTTAAGCTCAACATTGGTTCTCCCCGTAATGCCAAAATGTGTTGTTTTCAAAATGGAAAAGCAGGCGTGCAGCCTGCATCAGGTTGATGTTTTATATAGTAAAAATACTTTACCAGCGTGATTAATCTGGTATGGCAGCGCCGGTGTCAGCGCTATCAGTTATCGGTTGTTAATGTTTTAACTTTAATTTTTTAGAGGTGGGTCACAAATTCGTTAGATTTGTTAACGATTTGATCATGAGGAAGGGGCATCCTTCAGGCCGCCCGTAAAATCAGCAGGCATAAAAAAAGGCGCGAATCATCGCGCCTTGGAGAGTCGTGCAGGTTATAAATTAACGCTTCTTCTCCAGCACACGATGAATCACGCTCGACAGCTCGTTAATCTCAAACTTCGCGACATAGCCATCCGCGCCGACCTTGCGTACATGATCCTCGTTGGCGCTGCCGGAAAGTGACGAGTGAATCACCACCGGAATCTGGCGCAGGGTTTCATCGCGTTTAATATTGCGCGTCAGAGTAAAGCCATCCATCTCTGGCATTTCCAGATCGGTCAACACCAAGGCGATCTTGTCGTGAATTGATTCGCCAGCCGCCGTCGCTTCTTTCTGCATATCGTTGATTTTTATCCAGGCTTCAAGGCCCGTGTTGTGCATGATAGCTGGTATGCCCATGCTTTTCAGGCCCTGCTCCAGTAACTGACGCGCCACTTTGGAGTCCTCTGCCACGATCGCGACCTGGCCAGGTTTGAGATTGAAATTTTTAGCCGTTTCTTCGCTTGGCTCGACACCGCGTACAGAAGGAATGATGTCATACAGAATTTGTTCAACGTCCAGCACCAGCGCCAGATTGTTGCTCTCACCGTCGGTATCGAGGCAGGCAATACTGGTGATGTTGCGGCTGCCAATACCGGCTTCAGCGGTGTGCACCTGGTTCCAGTCAAGACGGACAATGTTCTCAACCGATTCCACCGCAAAGGCTTGGGTGCTGCGGGCGTATTCAGTGACCAACAGCAAGTTAAGACCGGTTTCCGGTTTACAGCCGGTTACCGCAGGCAGATCGATCACCGGGATAAACTGGCCGCGAATGCTGGCCATGCCGAGCAGCGGAGATTGCATGCCTGCGGCACGGGTGATGGTGGGCATCGGTACGATTTCGCGCAGTTTAAACACGTTAATACCGTACAGCTCAGATTTGCCTTTCAGCTGATCGGAACCCAGGCGGAACAGCAGCAGTTCGAATTTATTGGAAAGCGCAAGGTTGGCGCGTTCATCGATCTCTTTCTGAAAATTATCCATCATGGCCTCAAGCAGAATCTGGGCGGGGTAAAGGGGCAATGATTAACTTATCGGCAGCGGGGAAAAAAAATGAAGGGGGAAGGGCAGAAAATTTAGTGCGAGGACGGATGCCCTCGCGCAATAACATTTACTTCAGCAAAATGGCACGCACGCTTTTGCCTTTGATCTTGCCTTCTTTCAACTTGATCAGCGCTTTCTTCGCCTGCGAGGCATCGATCGCCACATAAGCATGGGTCTGAGTCAGGTCGATCTTACCGATCTGATCGCCACTGAAACCCGCTTCGCCGGTCAGCGCGCCCAAAATATCGCCGGGACGAATTTTGGCTTTGCGGCCACCATCAATACACAGAGTCATCATGGTGGCGGGCAGTGCCTGTGCGGCTTTGCCTTTCAGTGTCGCGGAGGAGACCCAGTTCAGTTTTTGGCTCAGATACTCTTCCAGCGCATTGGCGCGGGCCATTTCATCCGGGGCAACGAAGCTCACCGCCATGCCTTTCTCACCTGCACGGCCGGTACGACCAATACGGTGAATATGCACTTCGGGGTCCCACGCCAGCTGGAAATTCACCACTAAGGCCAGCGATTTAATATCCAGCCCGCGAGCCGCCACATCGGTGGCGATCAGCACACGGATACTGCCATTCGCTAAGCGGATCAGGACGCGCTCACGATCGCGCTGCTCCAGATCGCCATGCAGTGCCAGGGCACTGATTTGACGATCGTTTAGCGCAGCGGCGATGTCATCACATTCACGCTTAGTGTTGCAGAACACCACGCAGGATGCCGGTTGATGCTGGCTGAGCAGGGCGCTTAACAGGTTGCCTCGCTCATGGGCGCTGGCTTCAATAAACTGCTGTTCGATGGCGGGCAGTTCCGCTTTATCTTCTGTGGCCACTGCCAGGGCATCGCGCTGAAAACGCTGGCTGAGGCTGGCAATGGTGTCCGGCCAGGTGGCAGAGAACAGCAGCGTCTGGCGGGTGACAGGCGTGAAACCGATGATCGCTTCCATATCATCACGGAAACCCATCTCCAGCATGCGATCGGCTTCATCCAGCACTAGCGTTTGCAATGCATTGAGATCGAGATTGTCACGCTTGAGGTGATCCAGGATACGACCCGGCGTGCCGACCACGATATGAGGAGCGTGCACCAGTGAATCCCTTTGCGCACTCATCGGTTGCCCACCGCAGAGGGTCAGAATTTTGATGTTGCGGGTAAACCGTGCCAGCTGACGCAGCACATTACTGACCTGATCGGCCAGTTCACGCGTGGGGCATAACACCAGCGCCTGAGTCTGGAAGCGGCTGATATCAATGCGTTGCAGCAACCCGATACCAAAGGCGGCCGTTTTGCCGCTGCCGGTTTTCGCCTGCGCACGGACATCACGCCCTTCAAGAATGGCGGGCAGAGAAGCGGCCTGAATTGGCGTCATGGCGTCGAAACCCATCTCGCGCAGGTTGTCGAGTTGGCTGGCTGGGAGTTGCGTCAGGGTAGAAAAAGCGGTCACGGGAATGTCTCGAATAGCGGTCAGGATTGCGGCGGTCAGTCTGGCAGAAAGGGGCGGCATCGGCAATGCAAATTGCGTTATTGGTAACCCATGGAAACCGATTAGCAGTGCAATCGATTGTGGTTTTTTTAAGCGACAATAGGTGTAATGTTTTAATCAATTTCATGTGGTCATCAAAAAAGGTTGATGAGGTTAAAAAGCCTTTCTTGATAAAAAAGGTGCAATTAGCGTTAATAAAAGGACTATATAACGTCGAATTGGCGCCTTTTTCGCCCATGTTACGCTTATGTGTCACTTAAGATGGGTAAAATTCCGATTAAAATAACCCACCGCTTTGCTTTATATTTAGCGCGCCATTTGGCAAACAATAATACATTCAGAGGTCTGACTTTGAGTCATTACGTCCAGGGACAGAACGAAGACATTCTGAAAATCGTCGGCCGCGCCGTGTTAACGCTGCATCTGCATGGAGAGACCTTATCATCTGATAAAGTCAGTTCCATGATTGCCTGCTACGCGGAAGAAGAGCCTGTTAGCGACGATGAAAACCAGCGCTTATATGCGCTGGCCATTCAGATGTTATCGTAAATCCAGCCACTCGCATGGGGCGCGTGTCGCCCATGTCTTACGCTCATAAAGCCTCCTTCGGGAGGCTTTTTTGCTTTTAGGCACTGAACACCGGCGTGCCATTATGGAAAGTGGCGCGCACCGGTGAGATGCGGGCCACGGCTTCGGCAGAACAGCTCGCCTCAACCAGCATCATACTGGCTTCGTCCTGCACCTTGGGCCACTGGCGTTCGCCCTGATTCGATAGTGGCAAAATGCCGCCGGTGGCGATGTGTAGCGCGCGGCTCAGGCCAAACTCATCGGAACCGCGATAGAGTTGAGCGTACAGGTTGGCTTTCTCCAGCATGCTGCCGGTGCCAAACGGTGACCAGTGATCGATGACGCTGTCGGTGCCGGTCATCACCGTAATGCCTGCCGCCTGCAGTTGCGGCAGTGGCATGGTCAGTTTGCCAATCGGTATGGTGGAAGCCACGCTCATCTGCTGCTCGGCCATACCTGCAATCATCTTATCCAACGCTTTGCCTTCCAGCGTACCCAGCGCAAAACCATGGCTGAGGGTCACTTTGCCCTTCAGCTGTGGGTTTTTGGCGATGGTGTCGACCATGTATTGAATCGCTGCCACGCCCGATGGAGCGGTTTCGTGCAGGTGGATATCGACACCGCGGTTAAAATCCAGCGCGATCTGGAACATCGCATCCAGCGAGGCCTGCATGGCGCCATCGACGTTGGTGGGGTCCAGCCCACCAACATACTGCACGCCCATCTGCATGGCTTCGCGCATCAAACCATCGACCTTCGAGTGCAGCAAGCCGTGCTGTGGGAACGCTACGATCTCGCAGGGGAACTCAGGGTGATTAGCCAGTGCCAGTTTTAAGTGCTCAAGGCTTTGCAGGCCGCTGACCGGATCGATATTGCAATGGCTGCGCGCTTCCGTGGTGCCTTTGCTGTGCAGCAGGCCAATCAGGGCTTCGGCGCGCGCTTGGGAAGTGGGCAACAATTGCGGTATCAGGACCTGCTCGCGGGCAATCATATCCATGATGGTTTTGCCCTGGCGCGGGCGCGGTGCTTCCCACGGCCCACTGTAAAAGGTCTTGTCCAGATGAATATGCATATCGCGAGTGCGTGGCAGCAATAGTGCGCCGTTGGCATCCCATTGCGGGATAGCGCTGTTACGCACTTTGCTGGCGGCATCAATGGCGGCGAATTTGCCGTCTTTTATGGTGATGTCATACAGCGCTGTGTGCGTGGCGATAATGTCGTTACCGTCGCGCTCAAAGCCCTCTTCGAGGCGGACGTTAAGGATTTGGTAATGGGAAACGCGAGGGGGTGGCGTCTTTACCTGAGGTGTGGCGGTTGAACCTGTTTGTGCGGCCGCGCTCATACCGGCAGCCAACAGGCTACCGGCGGCTGTGAGGCGCACACCCTGGCTAATAAAATCGCGACGGCTGGGAGAAGTGAAAGGCATCAGAGGCTCCAGTCAATAAAGAAAAAGCTAATCTGGCAAAACCTGGGCCGCTGCGCTGCGATATTTCCCACTGCTGAGCAGTGGAAAAATCACTGCCAGGTCAAATGGCAAAACTCAACGAGTGCGGCTGCCAGCGATTGCTGAAGGTCGTCCTGAGGTGAGCGACAGAACAGCGCCAGCTCGAAATGATTAACCGGTGGCAAACCCTCTGCTTCATCGAGCACTCGATGCCCTGGCAGGCGACAGCTGGCAGGCAACAACGTCAAGCCCAGTCCAGCGGCGCTGGCGCTGGCGAGCGCCACTAAGCTGGCACTGCTGTAGCTGATGCGCCAGCTGCGGCCGAGCGTATCCAACGTCTGGCACATCTCCTCGCGATACAGCCCCAGTTGCGGAAACACCACTAAAGGCACCGGCGTTTGCTCAAAGCAGGGATGTTCGGCACTGTCCAGCCACAGCAGTGGCTCCGGGCGCGAGGCGAGAGGGCGTTCACCTCCGGGCTGCTTGATCAACATGATATCCAGCTCTTCACGCTGCCAGGCGCGATGGAGATCAACATACATCCCGCTCATCACATCGAGGCGCAGTTGCGGATGTTCACGGCTGAACTGCGCCAACAACCCTGCGGTCGGTGCAGCAAAATCCTCGGGTACGCCCAGGCGCATGACGCCGTCGCGCCATTTATCGCTCAGCACATCATGCGCTTCGCCATTCAGGGCAATAATTCGACGGGCATAGCCGAGCAGTTTTTCGCCCTCTTCCGTGAGTACCACCTGATGCGAAGTGCGCTCCAGCAAGGCTTTGCCGACCATCTCCTCTAACCGACGTACCTGCTGGCTGACGGTGGATTGCGACAGGTGCACCCGCTCAGCGGCGCGGGTGAAGCTGGCCGTTTCACATACGGCGACAAAACTCAGCAGTTGCTGCGGGGTAAACATCGGCTGACGATTCATTTTTCCACTGTTCACTATGGTGTTATTTCATTTCCAAATAGTATCGATTGCTGCGACCCTGACAACCTATTTTCAGCAGGATTGTGTATGAATCGACATTATTACGGACTAACACTCGGCGCTTTAGTGCTCGCTGGGCTGAATATGCGTCCGTTTCTCACTTCTCTTAGCCCATTACTCGGTCAGTTGCGTCAGGTTATGGAGCTCTCTTCACTGGCCGCGTCTTTGTTACCCGCCATACCGATGATGATGATGGGTGCGGTGGCATTAGCCGGTGCGTCTCTGATGCAGCGTTTTCCTCTCCAGCGGTTATTGATTGCCGGTCTGGCTTTACTGTTTGTTGCACTGCTGGCACGCAGCAGCATTCAAACGGGCACAGAGCTAGTGATCAGTGCGCTGTTCGCCGGCCTTGGGGTGGGTGTTGTGCAGATGGTGATGCCGGGATTGATTCGCCAGCGCTTTGCAAAACACAGTGCAGCAATCACCGGATTATGGGCAGGCGCGCTGATGGGCGGCGGTGGGTTGGGGGCGGCGCTCTCACCCTGGCTGAGCGCGCATTTTGGCTGGGAGAGTGCGCTGTCTGGCTGGGCATTCCCGGCCATACTGGCAATGGCGCTGTGGTTAACCGTGCGCGCTCCTGCGGCGCAAAATGTGGAAAAAATCGCACTGCCTGCGCTGTGGCGTCAACCGCGCGCCTGGTCGCTGGCGTTGAGTTTTGGCCTGGTAAATGGTGGCTACGCGACCTGTGTCGCCTGGCTGCCGGACGCCTATCATCATCTTGGCTGGTCAGCACAGGCGGGTGGTTCACTGTTGGGGGCGATGATCCTGTGTCAGGTGGCGGGCGCGTTGCTGATGCCGCTGCTGGCGCGGAAGGCGGATCGTCGACCTCAACTGATCATCAGTCTGGTTTGCCAGTTGGTGGGCATATGCGGTTTCCTGTTTGCACCGCTGCTGGCACCCTGGTTGTGGGCGGCGATTGCCGGTTTCGGCCTCGGCGCTGCATTTCCTCTTGCCATGGTGCTGGCGCTGGATCATTTACCGCATCCCCAGGCTGGTGCGCGTCTGGTGGCGTTTATGCAGGGAGCTGGCTTTATTATCGCGGGTTGCATGCCGTTTATCGCTGGGCAGTTGCAGGCATTGACCGGCAGTTTTAACAGCGTGTGGATGATGCAAGGTGCGGTAACGCTCGGACTGATCGTGCTCAACCTGCGTTTTCATCCCCACAGTTATGGTCGGGCTTTTGGTCAGACAGTATGCTGATTGGTCCTACCAAATGAATTGAAATGTTGCCGCATCGTCACATAACACGAATAATCACGCCATCTCCGTTGCTTTAGGTTAACAATACATTAAACATCTGGCACCAGAAAGCCCCCCACTGCATATTGGTCCTACCAATCTCAGTGAGCAGAAGGGCAAGACCTGCGGCGCAAACCTGCATTGCCGTTGCGCCGTACTCATCTGGTAACCTCTGGAGAAAATGGCATGCTGGTGTGGCAACAAAACTACGATCCGCTCAACAATCTGTGGCTTTCCAGCCTGGTGGCGGTGATCCCCATCGTATTCTTCTTTTTCGCCCTGATTAAGCTCAAGCTGAAAGGCTATCAGGCGGGAACCGCTACGGTTGCCATTGCGCTGTTGGTGGCGCTGTTCCTGTATGGTATGCCGTTGGGCCAGGCGCTGGCCTCCGTGGTTTATGGTTTTCTGTATGGTCTGTGGCCGATTGCGTGGATCATCGTGGCGGCGGTGTTTGTCTATAAAATATCGGTAAAGACCGGCCAGTTCGACATCATCCGCGCCTCCATCCTGTCGATCACGCCGGATCAGCGCCTGCAAATGCTGATTGTTGGCTTCTCATTCGGTGCCTTCCTGGAAGGGGCGGCGGGCTTTGGTGCGCCGGTCGCGATCACCGCTGCGCTGTTGGTGGGATTGGGCTTCAATCCGCTGTATGCGGCGGGTCTGTGCCTGATCGTTAATACCGCGCCGGTGGCATTTGGCGCAATGGGGATTCCGATCATTGTCGCGGGTCAGGTCACCGGACTCGATAGCTTCCAGATCGGCCAGATGGCCGGTCGCCAACTGCCGTTTCTCACCATCATCGTACTGTTCTGGATCATGGCCATCATGGATGGCTGGCGCGGGATTAAAGAGACCTGGCCTGCGGTAATCGTGGCCGGTGGTTCCTTTGCTATTGCGCAGTTCCTGAGTTCAAACTTTCTCGGTCCAGAACTGCCGGATATCATTTCGTCGCTGGCTTCACTGATCTGTCTGACGCTATTCCTGCGTCGCTGGAAACCGGTACGTATCTTCCGCTTTGATGAGAAAACGGCTGTTGACCCCACACAAACGCCTCTGCGTTACACGTTGGGCCAGATTGTGCGTGCGTGGATGCCATTCCTGTTCCTTACCGCCACGGTGACACTGTGGAGCATTCCGCCGTTCAAAGCGCTGTTTGCGAAAGGCGGCGCGATGTATGACTGGGTGTTCAGCGTACCAGTGCCGTTACTGCATGAGTTAGTGGCGCGTATGCCGCCGGTGGTGAGTGCCGCCACGCCGTATCCGGCAATTTTCAAATTCGACGTGCTGTCAGCCACCGGTACCGCTATTTTGGTGGCGGCGATATTGTCGGTGATATGGCTGCGTATGAAACCCGCTGCGGCGGTCCAGACTTTCGCCGAAACGCTGAGGGAGTTAGCGCTGCCGATTTACTCGATTGGTATGGTGCTGGCGTTTGCCTTTATCTCTAACTATTCCGGTTTGTCTGCCACACTGGCATTAGCGCTGGCGCACACCGGTAATGCCTTTACCTTCTTCTCCCCGTTCCTCGGCTGGTTGGGCGTGTTCCTCACCGGATCTGATACCTCTTCAAATGCGCTGTTTGCTGCGTTGCAGGCCACCACCGCGCAACAGATTGGCGTATCCGATGTGCTGCTGGTGGCGGCGAACACCACCGGCGGTGTGACCGGAAAAATGATTTCGCCACAGTCGATCGCGATTGCCTGTGCCGCCGTAGGGTTGGTCGGCAAGGAATCGGATCTGTTCCGCTTTACCGTCAAACATAGCCTGATCTTCACCTGCATGGTGGGCGTTATCACCACGCTTCAGGCCTATGTTTTAACCTGGATGATTCCATGACAGAAAACACGCCGCGCTTAGCGGATACGCTGCGGGCGCGATTGCGCGCCTGGATTGACGAACACCAACTGGAGCCCGGCATGCGCTTGCCGGCCGAGCGCCAGCTGGCTGCAGAGTTCGGGGTGTCGCGCTCGTCGTTGCGAGAGGCGATCCAGCAGTTAATCAGCAGCGGCGTGTTGATCAGTAAACGCGGTGGCGGCACCTGGCTGTGTGAACCGCAGGAGCCTTGGTCGGAACAGCGTATTGTCGAGCCGATTCGCCAACTGCTGGCTGACGATCCTGATTACCGATGGGACATTCTGGAAGCTCGCCACGCCATCGAAGCCAGCACCGCCTGGCACGCCGCACTGCGTGCCACCGAAGCCGACAAAGAGAAACTGCGTCTGGCTTTTGACGCGCTGTTAAAAATCCACGACTGCGACGATCCCGACCTCGCCGCACAGGCGGATCTACGCTTCCATCTCGCTATCGCGGAAGCCTCACACAATGTCGTGCTGCTGCAAACCATGCGCGGCTTTTTTGATCTGTTGCAGTCTTCAGTGCTGGATAGCCGCCAGCGTATGTATACCCAGCCGGTGATTTTTAATCGCCTTAATGAACAGCATCAGGCGATGTTCGATGCGGTGATGGCCGGTGATGCCGAAGCGGCCCGTCAGGCGGCGATGGATCACCTTGGCTTTGTGCACACCACGTTGAAATCGCTCCATGAAGATGAAGCGCGGCAGGCGCGTATTACCCGTCTGCCGGGCGAGTCCCCGGATAATCGTAAGGAAAAAAACTGATGATCATATCTGCAGCCAGTGACTACCGCGCCGCGGCGCAACGCATCCTGCCGCCGTTTTTGTTTCACTATCTTGATGGCGGTGCGTACGCCGAGCACACCTTAAAGCGCAATGTGTCAGACCTTTCGGACGTGGCGCTGCGCCAGCGCGTGCTGAAAAACATGTCCGATCTCAGCCTGGAAACCAAGCTGTTTAATGAAACGCTGTCGATGCCGGTGGCGCTGGCACCCGTGGGGTTGTGCGGTATGTACGCACGTCGGGGGGAAGTGCAGGCGGCGCGTGCGGCGGCGTTGAAAGGCATTCCGTTCACGCTGTCCACCGTCTCACTGTGCCCAATTGAAGAGGTGGCACCGGCTATCAACCGTCCTATGTGGTTCCAGCTCTACGTGTTGCGCGACCGTGGCTTTATGCGGAATGCGCTGGAACGCGCCAAAGCGGCCGGGTGCTCTACGCTGGTGTTCACGGTGGATATGCCTACGCCCGGCGCACGCTATCGCGATGCACACTCGGGCATGAGCGGTCCAAATGCCGCGATGCGTCGATACTGGCAAGCCGTTACGCATCCACAGTGGGCGTGGGATGTCGGTTTACACGGGCGTCCGCACGATCTGGGGAATATCTCCGCTTATCTCGGCAAACCCACCGGACTGGAAGATTACATCGGGTGGCTGGCGAATAACTTTGATCCTTCCATCTCATGGAAAGATCTGGAGTGGATCCGCGAGTTCTGGGATGGCCCGATGGTTATTAAAGGGATTCTGGATCCGGAAGATGCCCGTGATGCGGTGCGCTTTGGTGCGGACGGCATTGTGGTCTCTAACCATGGCGGACGTCAGTTGGACGGTGTGCTCTCTTCTGCACGTGCATTACCGGCGATTGCCGATGCAGTGAAGGGCGATATCGCCATACTGGCGGACAGCGGCATCCGCAACGGTTTAGATGTGGTGCGTATGATCGCCCTCGGTGCTGACACCGTGCTGCTGGGACGCGCCTTTATTTATGCGTTAGCCACGCACGGCCAGCGCGGCGTCGAGAACCTGCTAAATCTGATCGAGAAAGAGATGAAAGTGGCGATGACGCTGACCGGCGCGAAGACCATTGCTGAGATCACGCGCGATTCGCTGGTGCAGGCGAATGCATTGTTGAGTGAAGCGGGACTGAGTCCAGCACGCCCGCGTGCGGTGAGCTGAAAAAGCAAAAGGAGTGGTCTTGTCTATACTGAATACCTGTCTGACTAACAGGAGGAATGACATGACCATTCATAAGAAAGGATCGGCCCATTGGGAAGGCGATATCAAAGGAAAAGGTACAGTGAGTACGGAAAGCGGCGTGCTGAGCGATCAGCCTTACGGTTTCAATACTCGCTTTGAAGGTGAAAAGGGGACTAACCCGGAAGAGCTGATCGGTGCAGCACACGCAGCGTGCTTCTCCATGGCGTTGTCACTGATGCTCGGTCAGGCTGGCCATCCTCCGAAAAGTATCGATACCACGGCGGATGTCTCGCTGGATAAAAAGGGCGAAGGTTTTGCCATAACCAAAATCGCGCTCACCAGTACCATCGCGCTACCGGGCATTGAGAGCGCGAAATTTGATGAGATTATTCAAAAAGCCAAAGCGGGTTGCCCTGTCTCTCAAGTGCTGAATGCAGAAATCAGTCTGGATTATACGCTGAATAATTAGTCGCCCTTACGAGTTACCAGCGCTAGAATAGCGATGCGCCTCAGGGCGCATCGTTGCTTTCTGCCGTCTGGAGGATGCGTGGCAAAAAAACTGGCTGCGACAAAACACTGGAAGATGATTGTGGTGCTGCTGTGCATCTGCGGCGCGCTGATGCTGATTCGCTGGGCTGCGATGATATGGGGCTAAAAGATTGGGTATGCCGCCATAAGCTCGGGGTATTAGTGATGGTGATTTTGGTACTGGAAGGCGTGCACTATCTGTTAACGGCGTCATGGCTGCCGTGGCAGCTGGGCTAATCCATTACGCGTATTCGTTGTCCGGCTGACGAACGTTACGCACACTGCTGCGCGCAATGCGATACGCCTTGCGTGGGTCTCCCGCCACGAACTCAAAAGTGGGCGAGTAGTAGAATGGCAACCAGCCGCCGAAGCCGCTTTCCCACTCCCACCGCACCGGGCAGGGCCAGAGAATGCCATCATACAAAATGTAATAAACCCAACGTCCGTTTGGACGACGGGGGCGAGTAGTCTTCATGGGATTCACAACGATAATAGTGTAAAGCAGCTTATATTTTGGACGCGATACGCCAATGTTGCAATGCCGTTTGGCTTATTTTTTGTACAACATAAATAAAATGGCACCGAATTAACGGTGCACTTCACCGCACAGCAGGACCACATTAGGCCGCACTTTATGGATACGGTCGGCCATCTGTTCACAGGCCACTTTGGTTGGGTAGATGCGTTCTGACACCGGCAAAGCGTCACAGGCATCGTGTCCACACGCGCTCACTAACAACACAAAACCAATCAGCATGATCGGACTCCTTTAACACGTTCCTGATGGTACGGAATCGGTGGCTGTTTGTTCCTTTTTTTGATCCAGTATAGCCAAACGCAACGGGAGTCAATTATCTCCTTGAGCGGCTTTCTGTTTTGAGCGCTGAGATTATACCCAACCGGACGCGCATCATCAGTACGATTTGGGCTAAACTGTGCGGCCCTGACAAAAATGATGAGTGAGTAACCGATGTCGAACGAAATTGCCCATCCGGACAGCAGCCCGAAACAAGCCGCGCTGCAACTGGTGATTGAGCTGGTACGTGCCGGAAAATTAAGCCCGCTGCATGGCGATGCTTCCAACATGATTTCAATCTACGAGCAGTTCAAAGCCCATTTCGAGGCAGAGAAGGCGTAACGCAGCTCGTTCCCACTCCTTCCTGTGGCGGCGCGATTTATCGCGCACGCGAATAATGGCGTATAGCCTCTCCGGTATTCGCCATTCATTGCGCCGCTACACTATTAAATTCCCATTTATTTTTCCCTTCTGAGTTTTGATATTTCTCACAGTTCCTGTAACCAAATCTGAAACCGGTTGCAGAAAATCTTTGCTGTGTGTATTCGTTAATTAAACCCCACATGGAGGATTGAACAATGCCAAAGATTTTACTGTGCTGTGCCGCTGGGATGTCTACCAGCATGGTGGTGCAGAAGATGGAGAAAGCCGCCAAAGCGCAAGGCGTAGAAGTGGAGATAAAAGCCGTTGGTATTGAAGAGTTTAATGAACAAATTGCTCACTATGATTGCTGCTTGTTAGGGCCACAAATCAAATACAAGCTCGCTGACTTCCAACCGCTGGCTCAGCAATTAAATAAGCCAATATCCGTAATAAATAGCATGGATTACGGCATGATGAATGGCGAGAAAATATTAAATGATTCACTAAAACTGATTCACGCCTGATCGCTAAACTGCACGAAAAATAATAGTCATCGCCTGCGACTCAGTGCGCAGGCTTATTCTCTGTTTGCCTGATGCAAGGAGCTCGCGTATGAGCAGCATAAGCGAATCAGTATTTGGTGTGATTGAAAACCGTATTAGCCCACTCGCAGGGCGGCTCTCCAGCCAGCGTCATGTGATCGCCATCCGTGATGGCTTTATCGCTTCCATGCCTTTCCTGATCGTCGGCTCATTTATGCTGCTGTTTGCCCATCCGCCTTTCTCTGCTGACAGCTCATGGGCGTTCGCGCAGTGGTGGCTCGGTATGGTGCAAGCGCATGAAGAGCAGATCATGATGCCGTACAACATGACCATGGGCATTATGGCGCTCTACATCGCCAGCGCTATCGCCTACAACCTCGCCACCAGTTACAAGATGAACGGTTTCATGGCTGCCAGCCTGTCACTGATGGCGTTTCTGGTGGTCGCAGCACCGCAAAGCGGTAAAACCTTGCCAGTGGGATCGCTGGGTGGTGAGGGCATTTTCACCGCCATCCTGGTGGCGCTGTTTGCCACTGAGTTAATGCACTTCCTGCAGAAGCACAACATCGGCTTCAAACTACCGGAGCAGGTGCCACCGAAAATCCGTCAGTCCTTTGATTTGCTGATCCCAATTATTGCCATTTTCATCACGCTGTTTCCGCTAAGCTTATGGGTGCAGGCCCAGTTCGGCATGCTGCTGCCCCAAGCGATCATGGCGATTTTCGCCCCCATTATCTCCGCCTCTGATTCGCTGCCTGCGGTGCTGGTGGCAGTGTTGCTGTGCCATATGTTGTGGTTTGCCGGTATCCATGGCGCGGTGATCGTCGGCGGTATTTTGCAGGCATTCTGGCTGACCAACCTTGGCCTTAACCAGCAGGAACTGAACGCGGGCCAGCCTATCACTCATGTCTTTATCGAGCCGTTCTGGCAGTTCTTTATCGTGATTGGCGGTTCGGGTTCAACCATGGGCCTGGTGCTGCTTTACCTGCGCAGTCAATCTGCGCATCTGCGTTCGATTGGCAAACTGAGCATTGTGCCCAGCATGTTCAACATCAACGAACCGGTGATTTTTGGTTCGCCGGTGGTGATGAATCCCATTCTGTTTATCCCGTTTATCTGTGCGCCGCTGGTCAATGCGGTGATTGCCTGGATGGCCACCAAAACTCACCTGATCAATCACGTGATCTCACTGGCACCCTGGACGACACCCGCCCCGATTGGTGCTGCCTGGTCTACCGGCTGGGACTGGCGTGTGATCGTGCTGATCGCGGTGCTGGTGGCGATTGCCACCCTGATCTACTACCCGTTTTTCAAAATGTACGAGCGCCAGTTGTTGCAACAGGAGTTGGAGCAAAGCGCCACCGCACAACCGATTAAGGAGTCATAAATGGAGATTGATGAGAGCACGGTAATGGAGCTGATCATTCAGGCGGGCGAAGCGCGCTCCTGTTCCATGGAAGCGCTACGCGCGGCGCGCAAGCAAGATTGGGCACGAGCCGATGCGATGTTAACCGACGCCACAGCGGCAGCTAAGGCCGCGCACCGCATTCAGACCGAATTGATTGGCGCTGACGAGGGCTGCGGCAAAATTCCCGTGAACCTGATCATGGTACACGCGCAGGATCACTTAATGAACGCCATGCTGTGTCGTGAGTTGGCGGAGGAAATTATCCAACTGCGGCGCGAACTGGCCGCACGTTAACAGGAGGTAGACATGCAACATCCAACATTGGGCGCGTTTCCTGACGGTTTTCTCTGGGGCGCATCCACCTCAGCTTATCAGGTTGAAGGCGCATGGAACGAGGATGGCAAAGGGCCCTCGGTGATTGATAAAGCTCAGTTCCATCAAGATATTACCGACTTCACCGTCACCAGCGATCACTATCATCGTTTTAAACAGGATATCGCGCTACTGGCGGAGCTGGGATTAAAGACTTACCGCTTCTCGATTGCCTGGAGTCGTCTCTACCCTGAGGGCGATGGTGAGCTTAACGCCGCGGGCGCCGCCTTTTATCAGCAGTTGATTGATGAGATCTGCCGGCACGGTATCGAACCGTTGGTGACACTTTATCACTTTGATTTGCCGTGGGCGTTGCAACAGCAAGGCGGCTGGTCCAATCGTCGTACTGTGGCAGCGTTTGAACGTTTTGCTATCACCTGTTTCGAGCAGTATGGCAAGCAGGTGAAATACTGGCTGACGATTAACGAACAGAACATGATGATTTTAAAGGGTGAGGTGATTGGTACGTTGCCGCCAGGCACAGCGGATCCGCAGAAAACGCTGTATCAGCAAAACCATCACATGATGCTGGCGCAAGCCAAAGCGATGATTGCCTGCCATCAACGATTACCCCAAGCGAAGATTGGCCCGGCACCGAATATCTCCTGCATCTATGCGGCCAGCTCACGGCCTGAAGATGTGCTGGCGGCCGACAACTTTTCAGCGATCCGTAACTGGCTTTATCTCGATCTGGCGGTGCACGGACGTTACAACCACGTGGTGTGGGCCTTCCTGCAGCAGCGTGGCTGGTTGCCGACGATTGAAGCAGATGATATGGCGGTAATTGCCGCCGGGAAGCCCGATTTTATCGCCTTCAACTACTATGCATCAGCCACGGTGAGCGCCGACATGCCAGACGTGGATCGGGGTGAACTCAACAGTAAACAACGCGCCGATCAGCAGATGGCTGGCATTGATCAATCGGTATATGTCGGTTGCAACAATCCGCATCTCAAACAGAACCAGTTTGGCTGGTATATCGACCCGGTGGGATTCCGCATCACCGCACGGCAGATTTATGCCCGCTATGCGCTGCCGCTGATAGTGACGGAAAACGGCTTAGGCGCTTTCGATACCTTAGAGGCGGGCAATAAGGTGTATGACGATTACCGCATCGCCTATCTGCGTGAGCACATTGCGCAGCTACGGCTGGCAATTGCGGATGGGGTTGAGCTGTTTGGCTATTGTCCGTGGTCAGCGATTGATCTGGTGAGTACGCATCAGGGCATCAGCAAGCGGTATGGCTTTATTTACGTTAACCGCGATGAGCATGATTTGAAGGATCTGGCGCGTTATCGCAAAAAAAGCTTCTTCTGGTACCAGCAGTTGATTCGCAGTAACGGCGCAACATTAGACCAGCAAGTGGAGTACTAAACGTAGCGGCGTCATGGCCTCAGACAATGTGCCCTTTTTGACAACACGTACTGACGTTGATGAGCCGGCTGGGGCTGCACCAGGGCAGGCGTCCGTAACGCTGAACGGAGCAAGTCTGCCAGGAGAGCCCGCAGGACGCGGGCGCAAGGTGGCGCCGTTATAAATACGGGCCATCCGCCACGGAAGCGCGCTCAATCAACCGGCCGCTGAACGGGGGCAGGGGATGGATCGCTTCCCCCTCCAGCATCGCCACTAACTGCGCCAGGGTATGCTGAATCATCTCGGCAACCGGCACATGCACGGTGGTCAGCGGTGGCAGGAAAAATTCGGCCATGCGGATATCATCAAATCCCATCAGCGATACATCCTGCGGCAGCCTCTTACCCGCAGCATTCAGCGCCAGCGCGGCGCCTATCGCCATATCATCATTACTCGCCATCAGGGCGCTAAAAGAGACACCCGCTGCCAGTAACTGCTGTGCCGCCTGTTGGCCGCTGTTCGGCGTCCATGCGCCAGCTATCACGCGCGCGGGATCAGGCACTAATCCATGCTGCGCTAATGCCTGCTGATATCCAGCCAGGCGCGCGGCGGCAGTCGGCGAACCCGGCAAACCCGTGATAAAGGCAATTTCATGATGGCCGCGCGCAATCAGATAACTCACGGCATCAAAGGTGTTTTGTTGGTGTGTCGCCCACACGCAGTGGTCGGCATGACGTTGTAGCTGGCGATTGACCACCATAATGGGCACATCGTGCTGCTCAATGATGGCTTCCAGCGCGGCGGTATCCAGGAATCGCGGATAGATAATAATGGCGTCGCAACGCAAATCGAGCAGAAACTCAATTGCCGCCCGTTCGTCATCAGCGGAGGTTTTACCATCGGCCAGAATCAGCTGGCGGCCATAGTTATTGGTCAACGTCGCGGTCTGGTACAGCAATTCGCTGAAGTAGGGACCGTTAAACAGAGAGTGCGTGACGATCAAGCCAATATTCTGCGACTTCTGCGTCGCCAGGCTGCGTGCCAGTAGATTGGGCCGATAACCCGTCTCCTCAATAGCCTGGAACACTTTCTGCTGCGTGGTTTTGCTAACGTAACGATTGCCCGCCAACACGCGTGACACGGTCGCTTTGGAGACACCGGCCTTTCGGGCCACATCCAGCATGGTAATCATCGACTTTCCAGACCATCAATCCATATCGCATAAACAGCGATACTACCTGAAAGCACTGAAAAAATTGAAGGGAACGTTAAGAAACAGTGAGCGAGATCAGGCGTAAAACCAGGCGGGCAGGATAGCGATCAGGTTATTGAGGGTATGCAGAAAGATCGGCAGCGCCAGGCTGTTGCTGCGCAAACGCGCATAGCATAACAGCAGCGAGAACAGCGTCAGTGCCACGATGGTTTCCCAGTGCACATACTGGGTATGCATGGCGGCGAACAGCAGCGAGGTGAGTAACATGCAGGCGAAGCGGCTTTTCGGGGCCCACAGCAGAAATCCTTGCAGCAGGAAGCCACGGAACAACACTTCTTCAAACACCGGCGCCAATAATACGGCAGTCAGCAGCAGAATCAGCATAGAGCTGCGGCCCTGCTGGCTTTGCGCAATCAACCACCCTTCGGGCTGTAAGAATTGTGTTTGCGCCACCATCAACGCCACCAAGGCGCCGACAAAAAGCAGCGCCTGACCGGGGCGCAAATACCCTAGCGGAATATCCGTACGGCGCTGGCAGTAGAAACGGTACAGCGGATAAATCACGGCAAATTCAAACAGGCAGAGCACCGGCACCAGCAAACCGTTATTACGCAGCGCCCCGTAGTTGGGAAACAGCGTAATCAGCATGGTCACGATGTAATACACCACAAAGCTGGCAGCGTAGAACAGCGTCAACGTAACCTTGTCGGATTGGGTGTCCATAGTCGGCTCAATGGGCAGAAGAAAGCGCATAGTAGCAATGCCGATCATCGCTGTCGAGATAGCCCGGTAGAGAATTGCATCGCTCAAATATTCCACCGTTAGGGCTAAATCTGTAGCGCTCTGCGCCGATAATCGAAAAAACCATTACAGGGACCGGGCATCACCGGTCCTCTCTTTTTGCTGCTTCTGTTTTGCGAGCATAATGCATGAATTCTGAGTATCACCGACACGCTACCTTGCCAGCCAGGGCAAACATGGAAGCGCACACGGTTCGGGTAACGCGGCGCAGTCTGCGCACCTTAACCTCGCTGCTATTTGGCGTGCTATTGCTTTCGGTTGTGATGGTGCTGGTGATTGCCCATCGACAAAACAGTGATTCGATGCAGCAGGATGTCAACCTGATGCGCCGTGCGTGGCAGCAGCAGCAAGAGCAGATGATCATCGACGTGCGTGACTATGCCAACTGGGGTGAGGGTTGGAAAAACCTGCATCTGACGGTGAACAAAGTCTGGGCATGGGATGAGGAGAATTTTGGTCCCAGCCTTTACAAGGAATATCACTATGACGGCGTGTTTGTCATAGATGGCAATGGTAAAACGCGCTACGCCATCGTCGACGGAAAATTATCCGATACCTCATTAGAGAGTTGGCTGGGCGGACAAACGCCCTTGTTGTTGGCGGCGGCGCGCAAACAGCCAGAAGAGGGTATCACCCGCAATGTGATTATCAATGAACAGCCCGCACTGGTGGTGGCTGCGCCGATTACACCGGGTAAAGTCCCCAATCTCCCCACCATCCCCGGTCCCTCATCCGTGATGATCTTCGTTAACATCCTGACGCCGGGCAAATTGCAAGTACTGGGTAAATCCCTCAATGTCGTTGCCCCACGCATCGCCAGCAGCCTGGACGATGCACTGGAAGAGCCGCGTCTGGTTGAACCGGTGATTCAAGGCGAGCCGCTGGTATTGCGTTGGGAAGCGAAAAACCCTGGGTTTGGTGTCATTTGGTTGATGATGCCGCTGCTGCTCTTTACCGTGCTGGCTGTCGCGCTGGTGACACGCCGCGTGATTCGCCATGCACTGCACAATGCAGTGATTTCCGACCGTCGCTATGAAATGCTCGCCATTAGCCAGCGTGAACTGGCCAACAGTGAAGAACGATTTCGCGATCTGGCTGAAGCGGCGTCGGACTGGATTTGGGAAGTGGACGATCACGGTCGCCTTAGCTATCTCTCTTCACGCTTTGCGGCGGGAACCGGGCATGATGTGAAAAGCTGGATCGGACGTCCACTCGATCAGCTTTTGAGCCATCCCAGCCATTCGCTGGTGGCGTGGTTACTGCGTCAGGGCGATGAAATACAGCATGTGCCTTTGCGCTGCCAGTTTATGGCGGCCAACGGTGAGCGTCGCATCGGTGAGCTTTCGGCTAAAACCATTCGCCGCAACGGGCTGCGCGCCGGTTTTCGCGGTACCGTGTCAGACATCACGCATGAAGTGGACGCTGAGGCGCGAATTCAGTTCCTGTCCCGACATGACATGCTCACCGGTCTGGCCAACCGCATCCAGTTGCAGGAGTTCCTCACCACCCATCTGGAAACGACGAGCGATGAAGATCCGCTGTTCGTTGTCAGTTTCGATCTGGATCAGTTCAAACCGATCAATGACACCTGGGGCCACACCGTGGGGGATCTGGTATTGAACGAAATCTCGCAGCGGCTGAAAAACTTGATCGCGCCTAATGAACTGGCGGCGCGTCTTGGCGGCGACGAGTTTATTTTATTGTTACGTGAGACGACTCGTGCTGCGGTGGAATATCGCTGTCGCGCATTGCAACGTGCCGTGCACCAACCGATCATCAATGATTCACACCAACTGAGCCTGACCGCCAGCATGGGTATTGTCTGCGCTCCGCAGGATGCGACCCAACCCGAAGCCCTGTTACGTCTCGCGGATATTGCGCTAGGACAGGCGCGCAGCGCAGGGCGAGCGCGCTGGGCGTGGTACTCCACCGATATGGCAAACCAACTGGAATCAAAGCGTGAGTTGGTGCAGGCCATTGAGCAGGCACTGCAACAGGATGCATTCATGCTGCATTACCAGCCGCGTTATCAGCTACAAACCGGTGAGTTGGCGGGCGCCGAAGCGCTGATTCGCTGGCAGGTTGCTGACGATAAATGGATCACCCCCGATCGCTTCATTCCATTGGCAGAGGAGAACGGGTTAATTGCGGCCATTAGTGACTGGGTGCTAATGCGCGCGTGCCGCGATGCCTGCCATTGGGGCGAACATCGCTACGTCTCGGTCAACATTTCGCCCATGGAGTTTCGCAACATCGATCTGGTTGATCGTGTGGCGCATGCTCTGGCGGTGAGTGGTCTTCCGGCGACCCGGTTAGAACTGGAGATTACCGAAAACGTCACCTTCGAAAATCCGGATCGTGCGCTGGAGATCATGCAGGGCTTGCGTGCGCTGGGCGTGCGCTTGACGGTCGATGATTTTGGTACCGGCTATGCTGCGTTAGGGTATCTGAAGACCTTCCCGTTCAACGGACTTAAAATCGATCGCTCATGGATGAAAGAGTTCCCTGAGTCGAAACAGGCGCAATCGGTGGTGGCTGGGATTGTTGGGCTGGCACGCGCTTTCGCACTCACCATTACGGCGGAAGGGATAGAAACAGAGGCGCAGTTAAATGAGCTGAAGGCGCTCTCCTGTGAAGAAGGGCAGGGCTATTTTCTGGGACGGCCAATGCCGCTCGAGGCATTCAACGCGCGTCTGGCGGAACAGGCGGATGCGTTGTCTTAGGGCGAACACATTGCGGTTCGCCCTGTTACAACGACACATTAGCGCACCCGGACAGCAATCACGGTCATCAGAATGGCAAAGCCGATAAAGATAGCCAGTTCCATAATCATTACCTCAGAAAAGTCTTAGGTAATTGTAGCGCCTGACAGGCTGAGGTTTAGACACAGCGTGCGATTAATCCTAAAAATTGAGAGGAAGATCGCGCCATAAAACACATTTACACGACTAATCTGCTGGCTTTTTTTTCACATCATGGGCACCCTTTGTTACTCTCAGGAATCAGTTGTCTATTCATCCAGGAGGATAAACTTGTGACCCATTATGGAAAAGCGCTACTGGCCACCGCCTTTTTTGCCCTGACCGCCTGCCAGTCTGCCACTAAACCTGACAGCACCGCTGCCGTCAGCCACGATCCGGAAGCCGATCAATGTGGCGCATCGCAATATCAAAACATGCTCGGCCAGCCGCTGAGCAGTGTGGAAGGTAAGCGTTTTGACGTGCCTGTGCGTGCTATTCCGTGGAACGGGGCCGTCACCATGGATTTCAATCTGCGTCGGTTGAATTTCACCGCCGATCAGAGTGGTAAAATTACCCGTGTTTACTGCGGATAAATTCAAACGGACATCGCATTGTCATCGGGCTGTCATGGCGCCGGGCGAGGATAGCTGCGCATTACGGAGATTTCCTCGTCACTCTCAAATATGCAATGCTCGTCTTGTTTCTTCCCGCCTCGGCGGGAATTTTTTTTTCTATCGATTAATGCACGATGGAATGAGGAGAGAAAATGAGAACGACAGGTAAATTTCTGCTCATCACCCTGTTATTAAGCCCACTGGCGCACGCTTCGAGCGAGGCCGCGTGGCAACAAAATAGCAGCAACAGGCAGCAAGCCTGCCTGAAAGCCAGCGGTTTGACGTCGGTTAAAATTATCGGCAAGCCGATTCAATATGACGATAGCGTGGGCTATGACGCGCTGCTCTTAGAAGGCCGCTACCCGCAAAAGCACATGAAGAATCAAACCGGGCGCGAACTGTGCCTGTATCAACGTCAGAGCGGCAAAGCCAGCGTCAGTGAAGCAGACCAGTTACGCGTGGTGAAATAATCGTTTAACGTGGCGGTGCGCATGAATGCGCACCCTACGAAAATCGCGTATTTTGCATCGATGGCGTGCTATTTCTTCTGACCAGACTCTAGCAACTGCGCCAGCAGATTGCGATAGCTTTGCAACCGCTGCTCATCCCCTTCGAACTCCAGTTTGGCTATCACACGGGTAATAATCGCCTTGCTGGTCGCGGGTTGGCCGTCATCCATCAGTTCACGCATGATCGCCGCCAGCAGATCGCTTTCGTGCGGTGCATGCCAGGCTGGGGTGTTGAAGTAGTCGGTAATCGCCCGACCGGCGCTATTAGGATGCGTTCTCATGGCTGACCTCCGCAGAGACAACAATGCCCGCCACCTGATCAGGCAGCATTGGGATATTTTGGTTAAGCATGGGAACTGTCCAGAACGGGCAGCGCCTCGCCAGCGAAGGCCGGTGATTTTTTAAACATAGATGCGGTGTCGAATCTTGTCAGTAACGAGTAGACATATTTTTTCATGTTTGCCCGGCGTCGCGATGCGCTTATCTTGCTGAGTTGTTTGTTTCAGCACATAAAGACACTACAAATCGTGCCCCTTACACTATTTGCTGTGAGCAGAATCACGCCCGGCAGCGGAAAACTGCGTTTTTACCCCCATGCCATGTTTTGCCGTCCAGCAATGTTATGAGGTTGTTAGACTGAACCCTCATTTCATTTTTTCTGACGTACACGCCCATGCTACGCTCCATCGAGTCCTGGAAGGTCAACCTGATATCTGTCTGGTTTGGCTGTTTTTTTACCGGATTGGCCATCAGTCAGATTATCCCCTTCCTGCCGCTGTATGTTGAGGAACTCGGCATTCATGGCGGTAATGCGCTGAGCATCTGGTCGGGTCTGACTTTCAGTATTACCTTCATCGTTTCTGCTGCCGTTGCGCCGCTATGGGGAAGTCTGGCTGACCGTAAGGGCCGCAAGTTGATGCTGCTGCGCGCCTCGTTTGGTATGGGAGCCGTTATTCTGCTGCAGGCATTCGTGACGCAAGCATGGCAACTGTTGTTGCTGCGTGCGCTGATGGGGCTCACCTCTGGCTACATTCCCAACGCGATGGCACTGGTGGCGGCGCAGGTTCCGCGCGAACGCAGCGGCTGGGCGCTCAGCTGTGTTTCAACCGGGCAGATTGGCGGGGTGATCCTCGGGCCGATGATTGGCGGACTGCTGGCGGACTGGCTTGGCCTGCGTATGGTGTTTATCGTCACTGCCGTATTGTTGATGGTGAGTTTCCTGGTCACGCTGTTCCTGATTAAAGAGACTGGCTACACGCCAGTAAGCAAACAGGACAAAATGAGTGGTCGGGAGGTATTTCGCAGCCTCGACAATCCACGCCTGATGATCTGTCTGTTCGTCACCACCATGGTGATCCAGATGTGTAACGGCTCAGTGAACCCGATTTTGACCCTGTTCGTGCGTGAGTTAGCACCGGATGCGCAAAACCTCGCGTTTCTCAGTGGCGTGATTGCGGCGTTGCCGGGCGTCTCGGCGCTGATCTCTGCGCCGCGCTTGGGTAAACTGGGCGATCGCATCGGCACGCAGCGTATTCTGATAGGCACCATGCTGTTTTCACTGGTGCTCCTGATGTGCATGTCGTTTGTTACCAGTGCTACCCAGTTAGGTGTGCTGCGTTTTCTGCTGGGCTTTGCCGACGGTGCCATGATGCCTGCGGTGCAGACTTTGCTGGTACGTCACTCGCGCGATAACGTGACCGGCCGTATCTTCGGTTACAACCAGTCATTTATGTATCTGGGTAACGTGGCAGGACCGCTGCTGGGTGCAGCGGTGTCTGCCGCCACCGGTTACCGCTGGGTGTTCTTCGCCACCGCCGTGGTGGTACTGCTCAATGTACTGCTACTGCGTCGCTTCTATCGTCGGCCAAAAACCACGCTGGAACAACCGGTGAACCCGCGTGGTCAGGCGGCTAAGCCCGCGACTGACGTAACGTCAACGCGTAATGCCAGCGCTGCTGGGAAAGCAAAAACTCCGGGCTGACGCTGGGGCTCCACGAGTCATCGCCACCGACGCCCATATGGAAGCCATCCAGATGCAGCCAACAGCCTGCTTCTGGCTGCAACAGGTGGCGATGCGAGGTCTCACGCAATTGCTCAAGGCTATGGTAGCCAAGCGAGAAGGCGAAATCCCCGCTGGCCTGCCAGCTTCCGGTATCAAGCTGGCGCGTGCCGCAACGCAATCCATTTTCTCCTGGGAAGACATACGCTGTGCTCATTGACGCGAGCGGCTGCTGCCAGCGCGAGAACTGCGCAGCCAGCTGGCGGTCCGGGTAGTTTTCATCTGGACCCAGTCCCAGCCAACTGACTTGCTGAGGCCTGTGGCTTAACTGACAGCGTAAACCAATACGTGCTGGCGCTGGCAAACCGGGGGCCTGTTCAACGTCGATGCTCACCGACAGCTCACCTTCACCGTTGATCTGATAGCGCTTGTGGCTGGTGAAAATCAGCTGGCCGTTGGCGTGCCATTGGTGCCAGGTTTCAATCAGTACGCTGTGTTTCAGGCTATCGATTTGCATATCCACCAGCTCCGCTTCCAACTGGTCATATCCCGCACGCTTCCAGCGTTCGACCCACGCATTGGGATCGACATTCGCCGCTTCACTGGTGCCGATATCATTATCAATAGGGGCGCGGATAAAACACTCCTGCAAGGGGGTCTGCATGGTTTCTTCATCATTCACCCACCACTGCAGCAACTCTCCGGTGCGACGCGAGAAGTGCCAGCGCTGCTGCGACACGACCACGGCAACCAGATCGTGATTGGCAATCAATTCTGGTGCGGTGGCGCTGGTTTCCACGCGACGTGTCGCCAGGGCAGCGGGCAGTGGCCACTGATCCCACGCCACGCGTGCATCGGCCTCAGACCACGGGGTAGCGGCAATTTGATGTACTGCCAGGTTAAGCCAGGCGTTGCCCTGTAAACCCTCTGTTGTGGGCACACTGATGTGTTGGGTGCCCTGAGATTCCAGCGCTAAGGTCACTTCACCGCTATCGATAACCACGCCATCTTGCTCAATCGACCAGCGCAGTATCTCGTTATCCGTGTGACGGAACAGATACTCGCTGCTGACAGTGAAGCGGAAAGGGGAGTGGGCATCACGCTGAAACTGGAAGAACTGCTGCGCCCGCTGCGCTTCAAACAGCGCCGGATGTGGCGAGCGATCGGCAAACACTAACCCGTTCATGCAGAATTGGCGATCGTTAGGCGTATCGCCAAAATCGCCACCGTAAGCCTGCCACGGCTGACCTTGATCATCATGGCGCGTTAAACTTTGATCTACCCAATCCCAAACGAAGCCACCCTGTAAGCGCGGGAACTGGCGGAAAGCCTGCCAGTATTTAGCGAAGCCGCCGAAGCTATTGCCCATGGCATGTGCGTACTCACACAGGATCAGCGGGCGAGTTTCCCCCGGCAGGCCAATCCATTTTTTCAGTGACCATTTTGGTACGGCGGGGAAGGGTTGATCCTGATCGACGCGTGCATACATCGGGCAGACAATATCCGTAGCGGCCGTATCGGCCCCGCCGCCTTCGTACTGAACGGGGCGCGTAGGATCGCTGCTTTTCACCCACTGATAGAGCGCATCGTGCGTGCTGCCATGGCCGGATTCATTGCCGAGTGACCAGATGATAATGCAGGCGTGATTGCGATCGCGCTGCACCATGCGCGTTACGCGTTCGCTGTAGGCCGCAAACCAACGTGGGTCTGACGACAGGCGGTTCATCGGCTGCATGCCATGGGTTTCGATATTCGCTTCGTCCACTACATACAAGCCGTATTGGTCGCACAGTCGATACCAAAGAGGATGATTAGGGTAGTGCGCACAGCGCACCGCATTGAAGTTATGGCGCTTCATCAGCTCAATGTCGCGGCGCATGCTGGCTTCATCCACCACCTGACCGTTTTCCGGGTGGTGCTCATGGCGGTTCACACCACGGATCAGCAGCGCTTTGCCATTGACGCACAGTTGCCCGTTCTCAATGCTGACGCGACGGAACCCGACATCATAGGCTTCGGCTTCAATCAGGTTGTCATGGTCATCCAGCAAAGACACAACGACACGGTAGAGGTGCGGTGTCTCGGCGCTCCACAATTGGGGGTTATGTACCGGCAACACCAGCAGCGTGCGTTCCGGATAGTGCCCACGTTCGTCAATGATGACGCTGCCCGGTGCCTGCTGCTGGCTGCCGATACAGTCTTCACCTTGCCACAGCGTCACGCGCAGGCGACACTGCGTCAGCGGACGTATACCCGCGTTGATCTTCACGCTGACACGCAGATCGCCGCGAATATATTCTGGGCTCAACGCGGTTTCGATCTGCACATCAGCCAGCTGTGTTTCGGGTTTGTGCAGTAATGTCACATCGCGGAATATGCCGCTCATGCGCCACATATCCTGATCTTCTAAATAGCTGCCATCACTCCAGCGCAGCACCATCACCGCCAGACGGTTCTGGCCGGCTTGCAGTGACTGGCTCAAATCAAATTCGGCTGGCAGCCGGCTATCTTGTGAATAGCCAATCCACTGCCCGTTGCACCACAGATAGAACGCGGAATTTACGCCATCAAAGATGATGCGAGTCTGGCCCTGAGCGATCCAGTTATCGTCGACTTTAAATGTGAGCGAATAACATCCAGTGGGATTCTCTTGCGGGACAAAAGGTGGATTCACCGGGATGGGATACTGCACATTGGTATAAATCGGCGCGTCATAGCCATGCAGTTGCCAGTTGGCGGGCACCGGTAACGAATGTGATCCCGCTAAGTCTTGCAGCAGCCAACTTTGCGGCACCGCTTCTGGCTGGCTGAAGTAGCTGAAGGTCCACTGACCATTAAGCAACTGGCGCGAGGGTGAAGGGGCATCGTCGCGTGCGCTGATTTCGTCGCGCCAGCTGGCAAACGGCGGGTGCGCATCCAGTCTGTTCAGGCTGGTTACCACCGGGTTTTCCCAGTCGCGGCGGGCGAGAATATCACTTAAGGCGTGTGTTGGTAGGGTCATGGCAAGATCTCATTAATTGTAATGCGCTCACATTGCGCGATTTTACGGCCACTGTAAAGTGCCTCGCCGAGATCGATGGATGAATTTTTGTTCATTCTCAGATGGCCTGTGTGGGTTTTTTGCCGGTGTAGTGCCAGTAAATTGTTAAGCATGGTGAGCAGGGATGAATAGCGCGAGGTTGCGGAGAATTCTGTATTGTCGCTGGCACTACGGCCTCATACACTCAGCCCGATTTCACCATCCTGAGGTAATTATGGTCCGTATTGTTAAACTCGCTGCCGTTGTGGCATTGGTGACCGCGCTGAGCGGTTGTATCTTCCCACCACCGGGTGGCGGTGGCGGTCACGGTGGTGGCTGGGGCGGCGGTGGCGGTCCTGGTGGACCGGGCCGTGGCTTTATGGGGCCTTAATCATTAGCGCCGACCGTTAATGTATTGAGGCGCGCGAAACGTTTCTAAAACACGTTATTTGTTGAGAGAAACGTTTCGCCGTTACATATTGAAATTACGTTTCTTTTATTGCGCTGCGCTTATTGTTTATTTTCCTCAAACACTGAAAAATCCCTGTTGTTTTAAACGCCTCAGTGCTAACGTCTGTTTTCCATCTCTTATTGAGCCCGTCGCATGAAAAACCTGATCGCGGAACTTCTGCTGAAGCTGGCTGAAAAAGAAGAAGAGTCTAAAGAATTAGTGGTCCAGGTTGAGGCATTAGAAATTGTGCTGACAGCGATGTTGCGCAAGCTGGAGCCTGAACAGTTTCAGGAGATTGCAGCCGGCATTGCCAGCGCGATGCCACCTGTTGCCCCCGCGGCAGAAACGCCCGATACCACTCTGCTGCGCAATTACGTTGAAAAATTGCTGAACCATCCCCGCGTATAAATCTTTTATTTAATTTCTCTCTATAAAGTGCTGCACGATGGTACAAACCACCGGCGTGTTAAAAAAGCGACCTTTGACGGCGAATATATTTTTTTCTGCTTTGCTTATTTCCTGCCATGATTAATGGGCAACAATTCTATGGAGAATCCGGCAATGAAATCGTGTCTTTTGGCAATGGTGGCAGCAGGCCTGCTGTTGGCGGGCAGTGCGGGTGCGGCAGAGAAAACTGCGCAGCAAAATAAAATGACGGTGTGTAATCAGCATGCATCCTCTCAGGATTTAAAAGGGGATGCGCGTAAATCCTTTATGAGCGACTGTCTGAAAAAAGACAGCAAGATGGGCAGTATGACGCCGCAGCAAATGAAGATGAAAACCTGTAACACCGAAGCGGGTGATAAAAAGCTCAGCGGTGATGCGCGTAAAACTTATATGAGTTCCTGTCTGAAAAAATCGTAATCATCCTTGCACACCTTCATGGGGTTCATGTTTTGCATGAACCCTTTTTTTGCAATGACGATGGAATTAATACCCTCTCTACCCCAGGCAGCACTTATTTTTTCGGCTAACTGTGTGAAAAACAACAGCTTGTCCGCCGTTACGCTTTGTTTTTCCAGCGAAATTCTCACGGTTTGCCAGGCTTACTGTTTGTAGGGATTTAAAGTCATCAATCCAATCACAACGCAGGAGGCTGAAGGTGAGCTATCAATCTGTCGTGCAACTCAAATCACTTGCGCAGCGTAAACCGACCAAATTCACCGTGAACGATATCGATGTCATCCTGGTTCGCGACGGGGAACGGGTGCAGGCGTTGCAAGCAAAATGCCCACATGCGGGCGCACCGCTGGAGCAGGCAGCGATATGCGGGGACAGATTAGTATGCCCGTGGCACAAAGCGGCGTTCCAACTGGGTGATGGCAAGATGTGTGAGCCACTGGCGCTGGCCAATCTTAAGCGCTATCCGGTACGTATCGAAGCGGGAAAAGTGCTGGTGAACCCACAACCGATGTCACCAGCCAGTGCACCGACAACGCAGGGTGAATCACCGGTCTGTGTGATTCTGGGCGCGGGGGCAGCAGGGAGCGCGGCTATCTGGACGCTGCGGGATGAAGGTTTCAAAGGGCGTATTGTGTTAGTGGAACGAGAGTCCTCCGCTCCTTATGACCGTACAGCCCTGAGCAAGTTTGTGCCTTCGGGTAAGATGGCGATCAAGGATGTGCCCAAACTGCTAAAACCCGACGTGTTGGGCACAGTGGATCGTATTCAGGGCAATGTGGCAGAACTGAATACGGAGAAAAATACGCTGCTGTTGGAAGAGGGGCAAAAAATTCACTTTGATCAACTGCTAATTGCCAGTGGAGGGACACCTCAGCCGCTGAATGTTCCTGGTAACGCGTTGCAGGGTGTACATGTGTTGCGTTCGCTGAATCAGGCTGATGCATTGTTGAAAGAAGTGGATGACGGACAGCACACCGTGATCATTGGCAATAGTTTTATTGGTATGGAGATGGCGGGTGCGCTGCGTAATCGGGATGTCGATGTCACCGTTATCGCCCGCCATTCGTTGCCCTTCGCGAAGACGTTTGGTGAAGAGATTGGGCGTTATTTTTACGACCTCCACCGGAGTAACGGTGTGAAATTTATTGAAGGTGAGCCGAAAGCGCTGAGTGGTGAAGGGCGTGTGAGTGCGGTGCAGTTGAAAGGCGGGAAAGCGGTGTCTGCAGATGTGGTGTTATTCGCCACCGGTGTGCATCCCGCGACTGGCTTTATTCATGATCTCAGCCTTCAGGATGACGGCAGCTTGTTGGCTGATGATCAGTTGCGCGTCGCAGACAATGTTTGGGTGGCTGGGGATATTGCTACCTACCCTACGCCGCAAGGGCCGCAGCGCATTGAACACTACCGCGTAGCTCAACAGCAGGGGCGTATCGCCGCCCTGAATATCTTGGATAAAGAGATCGCTTTCGATCGCGTGCCCTTCTTCTGGACCGCACACTACGGCACGCGCTACGAGTATCTCGGGCATGCGCAAGAGTGGGATGACTACCATTTGCTGGGATCATTACAGGAGAAACGTTTTATCGCCTTCTATTGCCGCGAGGGAATCATTGCAGCGGTGTGCTCTGCGGGCATGTATACGCTGACGGCATCACTGGTGGAAGCGATGCAACAGCCAATGACACTGGCGCAAGGCATTGAAATGTACGAGGCCAGTCAAGGCTAAACTGCATTTGTAAGGTGCGCATTCATGCGCACCTCATTGAATTATTGCTTGCTCAATGCCTCTGACTTCGCCATGCACTGCTGCATAGCGTTGATCACTGCCGCACGGAAGCCTTGCTCTTCCAGCACTTTTACCGCTTCGATGGTGGTGCCGCCCGGTGAGCAAACCATGTCTTTCAGTTCGCCTGGGTGTTTGCCGGTTTCCAGCACCATCTGCGCAGAACCTTTCACCGCCTGTGCCGCGAACTGATAGGCTTGCGCGCGTGGCATGCCGCCCAGCACCGCTGCGTCAGCCATAGCTTCAATAAACATGAATACGTAGGCCGGTGCAGAACCGCTGACGCCCACTACGGCGTGAATCAGATATTCATTCACCACGGCAGCTTTGCCGAAGCTCTCAAAAATGCCCACCACTTCGTCCACTTCCTGCGATGTCACCAGCACATTTGGCGTTATCGAGGTCATACCTTCATTGACCAAAGACGGCGTATTTGGCATCACGCGGATGATCTTGCGATCGTGGCCCAGTACGGCAGCCAGCGAATCCAGAGTAACGCCCGCGGCGATCGACACCACCAGCACATCTTTCTTTAACAGGCTGGCGAGATCGTTCAGGACTTTGAGAATCACATTAGGCTTGACCGCGCCGAACAGAATATCGGCCTCACGCGCCAGGCTTTCCGCGCTCTCTGCGGCGGTCACGCCATATTGCTGTGCCATTGCCTGGTTGGTGGCCGGTTTACGGTCAAACACCCAGATATTAGCCGGGGCAATCAGCCCGCTGTTAACCAGTCCGCTGATGATGGCTTTCGCCATATTGCCGCAGCCGATAAACCCGATTTTCTTCTCCAGCATCGCTCTATCCTTTAAGTGGTTCATTTTCTCGTGCCGGTTAGCTTACGTCAGCCGTGCGGAATAACAACCCAGGTAAATAACATTTGCCATTCTGCGGTAGAAGGGCAAGATCGCCTGCAATTCCCTGAGAAAAAGGATAAGACATGTCAATTTGGGTCGATGCCGATGCCTGCCCTAACGTCATCAAAGAAGTGCTGTACCGGGCCGCAGAACGCGCCAACATCACCATCACTTTTGTGGCGAATCAACCTTTGCGCGTGCCGCCATCGCCCTGGCTGAAGACGCTGCAGGTCGCAGCGGGTTTTGATGTGGCGGACAATGAAATTGTGAAACGCGTGCAGCCGGGTGAGTTGGTGATCACCGGGGATATTCCACTGGCGGCCGAAGTGCTGGAGAAGGGCGCAGCGGCGTTGAATCCGCGCGGTGAACGCTACTCACCGGATACCATTCGTCAGCGCTTAACCATGCGTGATTTTATGGAAACGATGCGCGCCAGTGGCGTGCAGAGCGGCGGCCCGTCGGCATTAAACCAACGCGACCGCCAACTGTTTGCGAATGAACTGGATAAGTGGCTACGTCAGCGTTGATCAGACAAAGCTGTCATCGTCGTCGTAATCGCCACCGCCAAAATCACTGAAGTCGTTATTATCCGCAAAGCTATTGTTATCCCAGCTGGCGTTGTCATTCAGGAAGGCATTGTTGCTGTCGTTACCGTTGAAGGTATCGAGATTATTATCCACCTGTGGCAGCGCTGGCTCATTGATAATGTTCACAATTTCTTCCGGCTGAGAGTGGTGGAACATGCTGGTGAGCATATCCGCCATCACCACACCCCCCGCCACGCCAACGGCAGTTTGCAGGGCTCCACCGAGGAAACCTGTCCCACGCGCAGGCGGAGCGGCATATTGCTGCTGTGGCTGAGCGTATGGCTGCTGAGGTTGCTGCGGTGCACTGTTCCACGCCGGTTGCTGCTGTTGTTGTGGCGCAGCCGAACGTGAACCGCCACCAAATAAGCTCGACAAGAAACCGCCGCTACTCTGCTGCGGCGCTTGCTGCTGTTGCGCCTGAGCCAAGCGGTTTTCCAGATCCGTCACCTGCGCATTGAGTTTTTTCAATGCGGCTTCCTGAATCAGAATGGCCTGCGACATGTAATAGGGCGCGCCAGGCTGGCTCTGTAAATGCTGTTTGATCAATTGCTCGGCACCGGCATCGCGCGGTCCACTCTGGTTTTCAGCCTGTTTCAGTCGGCTGAACAGATTTTCGATTAACTGCTGTTCTTCATTTTGCATGGTGTGAACCTCCAATGATTCGTACCCCCTTATATGTGGGCAACGTGACAGAAAGTAAATCAACGGCCTGGTAAGGAAATGTTGCCTGGACTTACAAATCCGGGGATGCACGGATCGCGCATCATTTTCCTCAACAATTTCAAAGTGGTAGTAAATTGATGGCGGTAAACACGCGTAATTCGTGCTTCGCGGGTGGCTGACAAAATAAAATCCAGGTATCATGCGACGCAATATTGACCTGATGACTTTGCCCGCGCGGCAGAAATACGGCGGAGGATGAGCCCGGATGTCATTACCCATCTATCTGATCGGCGCACGCGGTTGCGGTAAAACCACTATCGGCCAGGCGTTGTCGCAAGCGCTGGGCTATGCCTTTAGCGATACCGATCACCATCTGCAACTCTCCACGCAACGCACCGTGGCGGAAATTGTCGCCTCTGAAGGGTGGGATAGCTTTCGTGCACGTGAAAGTGACTCGCTGCATGCCGTCACAGCGCCGGGTACCGTTATCGCCACCGGTGGCGGAATGGTGCTGGCTGAGGCAAATCGTCGCTATATGCGCGAGCATGGTCAGGTGATTTGGCTGAATGCGCCTTCCACCGTGCTTGCTGAGCGTCTTGAGCGTCAACCCGAAGCGGGCCAGCGCCCGACCCTCACCGGCCGCCCGATTGCGGAAGAGATGAGTGATATTCTACGTGAACGTGCACATCTTTATCGCCAGACCGCGCACCATGAAGTAAACGCAATGCAGGCGCCCGATCAGGTTGTTGATCAGATTCTGCAATCTTTGTCACTCGCGCGCGCCAGCTAACGCCTTCAGATAACTCCCTCTTTTTTCCTGTGATCCTCCATTGTCTATACTGAGTAGAGACAGGGGGATCGCCGCTGTCCGTGTGGAAATCTGACATTAGAGGGAAATCTATGCCAACTAAACCACCCTATCCGCGAGAGGCGCGCATTGTTGTTGTCGAAAAAGGCGCAGCAGGCAACACGGTGACTTGGTACGAGTTGCGTGCCGACCATCCGAAACCCGATTCATTAATCAGTGAACATAAAACGCAAGCCGAAGCTCAGGATGCCAAAGCGCGTTATGAAGATGCTGACAAAGATTAATGACCACAGGCACGCCATGGAGTGGCTAATGCTTGTCAGTTAAGCGACTGACGCTAACGCCGTCTGGAGCCGCACCGGGGCCGGCGGCCCTCGCGCCGCTACGCGGTACCTTCACTTCACTCGTCTGCCTTAACGGACCGGTGCCGATGGAACATCCATGTTCCAGCGCCACCTTTCGCCCGCGTCCTGCGGGCTCTCCTGGCATACTCGCTCAGCTCAGCGCTGCGGAATGCCAGCCCCGGTGCGGCCCCAGCCTGCTCATTAGCTTCAGTGCGACTTGTCAAAAAGGGCACATTGTCTGAGGCTATGACGCCTCTGCTGCCCCCTCAGGGTTATCCGCAGCGCTGAGACTTTTACGTTGGGCCAGGAGCCCCACGCGGGGAGGCGTGGGGCAGTTCGCGGCCGACCATGGATGGTCATCCGCGAACGGTCCGTCCGGCACGACGTGGAAGTCGAAGGTACCGCTTTAGCGGCGCGAGGACGGCCCAGAGGGGGCAGTAGTGGCGGCAGAGCCCGCACTGAAGTGAAAGGCAGCAGCCGGAATTCATAACTTACGAGCTTTACGCCAATTAATGACTCCCCGTGATTAAATATTAATTTCCAACTCCCACAGAAAGCCTAATAAGCCGACATAAAGTTATATCCCACGCTGAAATAGTGAAATCCTGCCTGATAACATCGCCTAATTTTCTTTGTGTGCCGTATTTTATGCTGCGTTAAATCGACGTTATTTTAGCCGGTTCAAAATTTGCGCTTGACCCTGCAAACGTCACGATTTACTTTCGGGGTATTGATATAGGAACTCAGTTCCACATAGTGAAACCAATGCCATGACCACACTCGAAAATGCTGCCGCCGTTCTTAAGCTGTTCCAGCGTTTTGGCGTAACGCAGGGCCATCCGGGCCTGACCTTTACCGAGGTGGTTGAGGCGTTGGCTTTGCCGAAAAGTACGGTTTCTCGCCTGCTGGCGACCATGGAAAGTGAAGGATTGCTTGAGCGTGATCCAGAGAGTCGCTGTTTCCAGATTGGTCGTGTGCTGCTCTCCGTTGCTGGGCATTATTTATCGACACCGCTAGTCGATAGTGCTTCGGCCGCCATGGCACGCCTCGCGGCCAGCAGTGGCTGCATGGGATATATCTCGGTGTTGGATGGTGATGATGTACTGGTGATGCGCATGTATCACGGTCGTTTTTTCACGCAGTTAGTGACACCGCCAGGCTCGCGCGTTTCCCTTTCCGGTACCTCGACCGGGCGTGTGCTGCTGGCGCAATTGAGTGATGAAGAGGTGCGTGCGCGTTTTGCCAATAACTGGCAAGCCGCTTCGGTGAACTCTCCGCTCAACCTTGATGCACTCTGTGAAGAATTAGCGGTGATCCGTCGGCAAGGCTGGGCACTGGCGCGCAATGAGACGCTGCCGGGTATCAGTTCGTTAGCGGTTGCGGTCACTAATAAACATCGCGGTGAAAGTGCCGCGCTCTGTCTCTCGTTTCTTTCGCAAGAGGCGGCCCCGGGTTATCCGGAAGCGCTGCTCAGCGAACTGCGCACAACGGCTGCCTTGATGGCCGAAAAATACGGCGCTTAACTATTTTCGATTTAAAGGCGTTTATTCGCGCCACACCAGGGAAATAGCAGGTCTTCGGACCTGCCTATTTCAAAAATCAGGGAACGATTTATAAAAAACGTTAGTGTCCCGCGTGACGGGCATTAAACGTATTCGCGTTTTCTACAGGGTGAAAATACGGGGATAATATGCGTCAACATAATCCAATAAAAAGTTTCGGCGTGGGCTTAATGCTGGTTCTGCTATCCGTAGCGGGGGCCATCATCGGGGTTCAACTTATTACCACCATTGGGGTGACACCCAATACCTCTATTATCGGCGCGCTGTTTGCCATGCTCCTGGCGCGTATTCCTCTGCAATGGTTCCGTCGCTATCGTTCGATCGAAGTGCAGAACCTGGCGCAAACCGCTATCTCCTCAGCCACCTTTGGTGCCGCCAACAGCCTGTTAATGCCAATTGCAGTGCCGTGGGCGTTGGGCGAGCCACAGCTGGTGCTGCCGCTGTTTGTTGGCGTCAGTGCGGCCATGCTGCTGGATGCTTATCTGCTTTACCGTCTGTTTGATACCCGCGTGTTCCCAGCCAGTAATGCATGGCCACCGGGCGTTGCCGCGGCGGAAGCGATTAAAGCGGGCGACAAGGGTGGTCGTCAGGCGTGGTTGCTGGTGGTCGGTATTGTGGGCGGTATCGCCGGCTCTATGCTGAAAATCCCAATGTCTGCTTTTGGCACCGCCTTTATCGGCAACATCTGGGCTCTGAGCATGCTCGGTATTGGTTTCCTGTTACGCGCTTATGCGCAACCGGTTGCGGGTATCGATATCAATGCCTTGTATATCCCACACGGCATGATGGTCGGCGCAGGTTTGGTGGCGCTGATCCAGGTGGTGCAGGTGATTGTCAGCCGTCGTAGCGAGCAGCTCAATGTCAGCCGCAGCGACAGCGAAGTGAAGCGTTCACTCGGATTCGGTACCGTGGGTTACATCGTCATCTCAACGCTGCTGGCGCTGGCGGGCGGGTTGTGGAGCCAGATGGGCCTGCCGATGCTGGTACTGTTTATCGTTTACGCGGCGTTTGCTGCCTTTGTGCATGAGCTGATTGTCGGTATCGCTGCGATGCACTCCGGTTGGTTCCCGGCCTTTGCCGTTGCACTGATTACGCTGATTCTCGGTATTTTGCTTGGTTTCCCGCCGCTGGCGCTGTGCTTACTGTGTGGTTTCACTGCCGCCACCGGGCCGGCCTTTGCGGATATGGGTTACGACCTGAAAGCCGGGTTTATCCTGCGCGGCAACGGTGCGGACATGCAGCAAGAGCTGTGGGGGCGTCGCATTCAGCTGATCGCCGCCATGATTGCGTTCGTGATCTGTATCCCGGTGGTGTGGTACGCGCACAACCTGTTCTTCGCCGAAAACCTGTTGCCGCCAGTGGCGCGTGTCTATGCGAAAACCATTCAGGCCGGTGCAGAACCAGGCATTGCGGGAAGCTTGCTGATGTGGGCGATTCCGGGTGCCATCATCCAGTTTATCGGTGGGCCGAAACGTCAGTTGGGCGTCTTGCTGGCCACCGGTTTGTTAATCAATAACGCCGCTGCGGGTTGGGCGGTGATGGTGGGGATCGCACTGCGTATCCTGATCATTCGCGTATGGGGCGAGCGTGGACGTTCACCGATGGAGGTGATGGCCGCAGGGTTTATTGCGGGCGACGCGCTGTATAGCTTCTTCCATTCACTTTTTGCCAGTAGCACCAAGAAATAACCCAGGGAATTCAATATGAGTTTACAGCAGACACTGCAGGTTTTTGAGTTACTCGACAGCGCCTATGTGGATGGCCAGCAGGTGGTGGATCTCTTTGCCGGCTATCCAGGCGTGACCGCCAGCTTCAAACGCGTCACCGGTCCAAAAGGGCGTACCGATTTCGTGCGCATCGATATTCCCGGTGCGCAGGGCAAGAGCAAAGGTGGCACAGCGCCGACGTTAGGTATTGTCGGTCGTTTGGGCGGCATCGGTGCGCGTCCAACGCGTATTGGTATGGTCTCAGATGCCGATGGTGCCGTGGCTGCAGTGAGTAGTGCACTTAAGCTGGCGCAGATGCAAACCAAAGGGGATGTGTTGGCGGGTGACGTGATCATCACGACGCACATCTGTCCGGATGCCCCAACGCGCCCGCATGAGCCAGTGGACTTCATGGATTCGCCTTGCGACGACATCACCATGAACGATAACGAAGTGATCGACGGCGTCGACGCGATTCTCTCCATCGATACCACCAAAGGTAACCGCATCCTGAATCATAAAGGCTATGCGATTTCGCCGACGGTGAAAGAGGGTTACATCCTGCGCGTGTCAGAAGATCTGCTGCGCATTATGGAGATGACCAGCGGCCAGCCTGCGGTGACCTTCCCGATCACCACCCAAGACATCACGCCATACGGCAACGGTGTGTATCACCTGAACAGCATCCTGCAACCCTCAACCGCGACCGATGTGCCGGTGGTGGGTGTGGCGATCTGCGCCGAGTCAGTGGTGCCGGGTTGTGGTACGGGTGCCAGCCACGAAGTCGATATTGCTGCCACGGTGAAGTTTGCCGTGGAAGTCGCGAAAGAGTTCGGGCGTGAAACCTGTCAGTTCTATGATCAGCAAGAGTACGCGTTGCTGCTATCTTTGTATGGTAGTCTCAGTCACCTGCGTTCGCGGAAGGCCTAAGTATGAAACAGTCCCTGGTTACCTTAACGATTGGTCAATCCCCGCGTAGCGACATTCTGCCGCTGCTACAGGATCATCTGCCCGCAGAGCAGGTCGCTCACGCTGGCTTACTGGATGGCCTGACATTGGCCGAAGTGGAGCAGTTCTATGCGCCGGATGCCGCTGAGAAGGTGCTGGTCTCACGGATGAACAGCGGCGAGCAAGTGCGCCTGTCGGGACCGAAAGTTGAGCAGGGACTGCAGCGTAAAATTAATGCGCTGGAAGAGCAGGGCTACGACACCATCCTGCTGCTGTGCACCGGTGAATTTGGCACGCTGAAAACGCAAAAAGCGCTGTTACTGGAGCCGGACCGAATTATTCCGCCGTTGGTCAGTGCCATTGTGCAGGATCATAAGATCGGTATTGTGGTACCGGTGGAAGAGCAGATTGCAGAGCAAGCCAGCAAGTGGCGTAACCTGAACAGTGCGCCGTGCTTTGCCGTCGCCAGCCCCTATCTGGCGCAGCAGAATGACCTGATTGAAGCGGGCTTATCGCTGCAAGAGCAGGGCGCTGATGTGGTGGTGCTCGACTGCATTGGCTACCACCAGAAGCACCGTGATTTCCTGCAGAAAATGTTGGGTATTCCGGTCCTGTTATCGAATGTGCTGGTGGCGAAGCTGGCGGCTGAATTGATCCTGTGACTGAGGCCGATCACAACTCGTGATTTGCGCTGCTTTTTCGCGTGACAGATCAGCGAGTTCCCTTGTAATCTGCCTGTCACCCTATTGTGCTGTGAGGAAGTAACATGCTCAACGTAAGTGAGTATTTCGACGGAAAAGTAAAATCCATTGGTTTCGACAGCGTAACCATTGGCCGTGCCAGCGTTGGCGTGATGGCTGAAGGTGAGTACACCTTCGGTACAGGACAGCCGGAAGAGATGACGGTGGTGAGTGGCGCGCTGAAAGTGCTGCTGCCAGGTGAGTCTGAGTGGAAATGGTACGAAGCTGGCTCCGTATTCAACGTGCCGGGCCACAGCGAATTCCATCTGCAGGTGGCAGAGCCGACATCTTATTTGTGCCGCTACCTTTAATTTACCCGTCATACTTCGCGCTGCAGGGGCGTTGGCTACGAGTACTCACCCCAGTCACTTACTTCAGTAAGCTCCTGGGGATTCCCACTCTTGCCGCCTTCCTGCAGCGTGAATTATTTAGGGTAAATGTTTGAGCGCAAGTACAACGGTTATCTGTAATCCTAAACAGGAATGCAGATGACTTTCCAGACCAGTGTTAGCGCTTCGCTTCGCCGCCTAACGCTTCTACCAGATTACTGATCAACGCGGCCAGTTCGCTGGTCATCAGAATGAAATCGGCATCAAAGCGCTGCGCAAAGTCATCGCGGTCGATATCATCATTCTGTTCACGCAGCGTGTCGCTGAACTTCAGACGCTTAATGGACGCATCGTCCGCAATCACCAGTTGAATACGCTCCTGCCAGTCCAGCGCCAGTTTGGTGACCACTTTACCGGCTTCAATATGGGTGGCGATTTCATCGGAGATCAAATCCTGCTTTTTACAGCGGATCACGCCGCCTTCTTCCAGAATCGCTTTCAACTCCGCTTCATCCATCAAGGCGAAACCGGCTGGCAGTTCGCCAGAGCGCACCCATTCGGTCAGCGTCAACTCAATCGGATTTTCCAGCGTCAGCGGCACTACCGGCAGTGAACCGATGCTTTTGCGCAGCAGCGCTAAGGTGTCTTCTGCTTTTTTGGCGCTGGCGCAATCCACGATGATCAGGTTGTTAACGGTATCGATCCACATGAAAGTCTGGCTAAAACGGCTGAATGCACGTGGCAGCAGGCTATGCAGCACTTCATCTTTCAGCGAGTCTTTCTCGGTTTTTTTCAGCTTGCGGCTCTGTTCTGCTTCCAGTTTGTCGATCTTGGCTTCCAGCGCCTGTTTTACCACCGGCGAGGGCAAAATCTTCTGCTCGGTGCGTGCGCAAATCACAATCTGACCGTTGATTTCATGCGTCAGCGCTTCACCGCGGTTGCCCATCGGCGACACCCAACCGGTTTTCGCCATATCCTGACTGCCGCACGGCGAAAACGTGAAGGCGTCGAGCTGTTTTTCCAGATCGTCTGCGGACAGCGGGATGTCACGATTCAGACGATAAACCATCATATTTTTAAACCACAACATCGGGATTCCTTACCGTGGGTGCGATCGGGCGCACAAGTCTCAAAGTCAGCGCGCATGATAGCGAAACATCGGATTGGTTTCATTGCCTTTCCCGATTCAGCCTTCTACTGTATCTGTCACCTGAACGAATAATGAGGAATAAATCGTGCGTATTGGGATTGATTTAGGCGGTACCAAGATTGAAGTGATTGCGCTCTCTGATCAGGGGCAAGAGCTGTTTCGCCACCGCGTCAATACCCCGCGCGATGACTACGCAGCCAACGTAAAGGCGATTGTCGATTTAGTCCTGCTGGCAGAAGAGAAAACCGGCGAAAAGGGCACGGTAGGCATCGGCATTCCGGGGACGATCTCGCCCTATACCCAGCGAGTAAAAAATGCCAACTCAACCTGGCTGAATGGTCAGCCGCTGGACAAGGATTTGGCACAGGCGCTGAATCGTGACGTGCGCATTGCCAACGACGCGAATTGTTTAGCGGTTTCTGAAGCGGTGGATGGTGCTGGAGCAGGGCAGCCGCTGGTGTTTGCCGTGATTATTGGAACGGGGTCCGGCGCGGGCGTGGCAATTGGCGGTGAGTCGCGGATTGGTGGCAACGGTAACGCCGGCGAGTGGGGCCATAATCCACTGCCATGGATGGACGAAGACGAGCTACGCCATCGGGCTGAAGTGCCATGCTATTGCGGCTTACAAGGCTGCATTGAGACCTTTGTTTCGGGCACCGGCTTTGCTATCGATTATCAGCGTTTGAGTGGCAAAACCTTGAAAGGGGCGGAGATCATTAAGTTGATTGAGCAGCAGGATCCCGTGGCAGAACTGGCGATGAGCCGCTACGAGATGCGACTGGCGAAATCGCTGGCGCAGGTGGTGAATTTGCTCGATCCCGATGTGATAGTGCTGGGCGGCGGCATGAGCAACAACGACCGTCTTTACCAGACAGTGCCTGCCCTGATGAAGCAGTGGGTATTTGGTCGCGAATGTGAAACGCCAGTGTTGAAAGCGGTTCATGGTGATTCCAGCGGCGTGCGCGGCGCGGCGTGGTTATGGCCGCTGAAGGGATAGTGTGAGGCCTAATGCCCTCGCCGCAGTCCTCTCGCACGGCAGAAGGCTGCCAAGGGTAAATGACAGAGGTGAACGGTGCTGGATAAATCCCCTCTCCCGCTTGTGGGAGAGGGTTAGGGTGAGGGAGAAAGTTACTCTCCCATCAACATGGCATCCTGCGGTGCGTTCTCACGCTGGGTCTTCGTGGCCAGGAAGTAAAGATATCCCACTACCATAATCGCCACGAACAGCCCGCCGATCACCGGGTTGAACCACAGCATGGCAATCAAACACACCAGTGACAGAACCAGCGCGATACCTGGGATAATGGGATAACCTGGTGCGCGGAAGCTACGTTCCATATCCGGTGCCGTGCGACGCAGCTTAAACAGGCTCAGCATGCTCATCAGGTACATCACGATGGCCCCGAACACCGCCATGGTGATCATCGCAGCAGTCAGTGTCATACCCTGCAGGTTAATCAGCCCATCACTGTAGATCGCCGCGATGCCAATCACGCCACCCGCTATAATCGCGCGGTGAGGTGTCTGGAAACGTGACAACTTCGCCAGGCCTGGCGGCAGATAGCCGGCGCGAGCCAGAGCAAAAAACTGGCGTGAATAGCCGAGAATAATGCCGTGGAAGCTGGCGACCAGACCAAACAAACCAATCCACACCAGCATGTGCATCCAGTTTGAGTGCTCGCCCACGATCATCTTCATCGCCTGCGGCAGCGGATCATTGATATCCGACAGTTTGCGCCAGTCGCCAGCGCCACCGGCCAGCAGCATCACACCAATCGCCAGGACCACCAGCGTCAAAATCCCGGTGATGTAGGCTTTTGGAATGGTGCGTTTCGGATCTTTCGCCTCTTCAGCGGCCATGGCAGCCCCTTCAATGGCGAGGAAGAACCAGATGGCAAACGGGATCGCGGCAAAGATGCCTGAGAGTGCAGGCATACCGAAATGATCGCTGCCTGCCCAGCCATTGGCCGCAAAGTTCGCGATACTGAAGCCTGGCGAAACCACGCCCATAAACACCAGCAGTTCGAGCACCGCCAGCACCGTAACCACCAGCTCAAACATCGCGGCCAGCTTCACTCCGAGGATATTCAGCGTCATAAACACCAGATAAGCGCCAACTGCCGCCGTTTTCGGGTTAAGGTCGGGATACTGCACATTGAGATACGCACCGATGGCCATGGCGATGGCCGGTGGGGCAAACACGAATTCAATTAACGTGGCCAGGCCGGCAATCAGACCGCCGGTTTCACCAAAGGCGCGACGGCTATAAGCAAACGGACCACCGGCATGCGGGATAGCAGTGGTCAGCTCGGTAAAGCTGAAAATGAAGCAGGTGTACATGGTGGCAATCAGCGCGGTGGTGATCAGAAACCCCAGCGTGCCCGCCACGCCCCAGCCATAACTCCAGCCAAAATACTCCCCGGAAATTACCAGACCAACCGCGATACCCCACAAATGCAGAGTGCCCAGCGTGGGTTTGAGCTTACTCGTCATAATCGTCTCCCCGTCGTGATTGTTATGCGGCGGCTGCACCGCGCTGTTTTGTTCTATGCACTACAGTGAATGGATAATGCCGCTGCCGGTGGCGGGAAAACTTGACGCGAGCGCAGTGAGTTTTGTCATCCACTGTCAACTTACAGGCAAAAAAAGTGCCAGATGCACGCTGCGGTCAACTTTGGGTTGTCTGCGGTCAAGCAGCCAGGACGAGGTCATCCCATGCTGATAACACTTGCTACCCTTGAGATTGATGCTGGAGATTGATGAATGAGCGCCGAACAAGCCGATACCCTTACTGACGTAGAAATCACCGTGCTGGCGCAGCAGGCGCTGGCCTGTTATCCCGCGCCATTGCAGGGCGAGTTGAAACTCCTGTGCCGTTCCGAAAACGCCACTTTCCTGCTGTTGGCGGGCGGCCAACGCTACGCGCTGCGTCTGCATCGTCCTAACTATCACAGCAAAGCCGATATTCAGAGTGAGTTACTGTGGCTGGATGCGCTGCGTGATATTGGCATCATGGTACCGCAGGCCATTCCCGCCAAAGATGGCGAAACCGTGCTGTCGCTGAGCATGGCGGGAGGGAGCGTGCGTCATGCGGTGCTGTTCCACTGGATCGAAGGTGACATGCCGACCACCGATGTCGATCCCAAAGCGTTTCAGCAACTGGGGCACATCACCGCACGCTTGCATCAACACAGCCGCAACTGGCAGAAACCTGCCGGTTTTCAGCGCATCATCTGGGATCATCACACCATGGTGAGCGATCACAGCCATTGGGGGCGCTGGCAGGATGCGCCTAACCTCAATCCAGCCGATCACGGCATCGTGGCGGAAGCGGTGGCACGTGTCGGGCAAGAGCTGCAAACCTTCGGCAAAGGCACCGATCGCTATGGCCTGATCCACGCCGATCTTCGTCTCACCAACCTGTTGTTGCACAAGGGCGAAACCCGAGTGATCGATTTTGATGACTGCGGCATGGGTTGGTATCTGCACGATCTGGCGGCGGCGATCAGCTTTGTCGAGCATCATCCACGTGCCGCTGAATGGGTTGATAACTGGATCCAGGGTTACGAGCGCGTCGCGCACATTAGCGATGAGGAGATGGCGCTGGTGCCGACGTTGCTGATTCAGCGCCGTATTCAAATGACCGCGTGGATGGGCACGCACGCGGAGACAGAGATGGCGCAGAGTCTTGGGCCGCGCTGGGCCGATCACTCTGTGCGTCTGTGTCGCCGCTATCTGGAAACTAATCAGCTGCCGGTTGGGGTGTATTTGCACCACGAATGATCAGTTATGCATCGTAGCGGCGCAATGTATTGCGCGATAAATCGCGCCGCTACAACCTCGTGTCGAATTATTATCATTTTCCACGCCTGGTACGAAAATTGCTGGATCCCTCCCTATGTTCCACTCGCGCGTTCCTTGTGAGGTTCCCATGCAATCACTGATAACCCCTTCTGAAGCATTGAGCACGCTCTCGGCTCAGGCCAACAATCGCGGCGTGCTGGCGGCTGCGGCGACAGGTTTGAGCACTTTTATCACTGACAAGGGCGGTGATGTCGATCGTATCTTTGGCATCAGCGGGATTGATTCCGAAGTGCTGGCGAGTCCCACGCTCAGCCTGGGATTGGTCAACTACTGCCGTGTGATGGAAGAGGCGGCGCGTCACTCAGGTTTTGATAACTTCGGTTTGCACTACGGCAGGCAGTTCAAACCGCAGTCATTAGGTCTGATTGGCTACATCGGGCTGTGTTCACCCACGCTTGAACAGGCGTTGCATAATTTGGTGAACGCCTTTCCGTGGCATCAGCACGATACCCTGACGCGACTGGTGGATAAAGGCGACTGCTGGCGACTGGATTATCAGGTGCGGCATGGCGCGATCCTTTCACGCCGCCAGGATGCCGAACTGACGCTGGGCATGTTCCTCAATCTGATCCGCCACGTTGCTGGGAAAAACTGGGCACCGCGCGAAGTGCATTTCGAGCACCCGCGCCCTGAACAGTGGCATGAGCACTGCAAAGTGTTTGATGCACCGGTGTGGTTCGATCAACCTTTTAATTCGCTGCTGATCCCCAAACGTGACCTGCTGCGGACCATGCCGGAACAGGACCCGATGCTGTTGATGGTGATGCAGGATGCGATCCGACGCCTGAACAGCAATGCATCCGTTCAGAGTGTGGTGGAACAGGCGCGCTCACAGGTGAATTTGTCGCTGATGCAGGGCGAACCCGTATTGGAAGAGATCGCGGAGAAAATGGGCTTGTCGAGCTGGTCACTACAACGGCGACTGCGTGAAGAGGGCATCAGTTTCACCGCGCTGGTGGACAAAGTGCGGTGCGAGATGGCGACGCACTATTTGCAGCAGAAGCAGCTACCGATTTCCGAAATGGCGCTGTTGTTGGGCTATTCCGAAGTCAGCGCCTTTTCCCGCGCCTTCCGCCGTTGGTTCGGCATCAGCCCGCGCCAGTGGCGGCAGGATGGGCTGGCGAGCTAGCCTTGCGCGGTGCAAAACCGAACCACGCCGGTTGCGTCCGATCCGGCGGGGGCGGTAAACCTTTCGACTGACCAATCAACTGCCAGGCGCGCAGGCACAGGGTTTCGTCACCTTGTGTTTGCGTCACCGCATAACGTCCGCTGTTTTGCCACTCCAACTGCACCAGACATTGTTGACCCGCGTAACGTTCAGCGTCCTGAAACTGCCGATTAAGGTGATGCTGCATCTCATCAGCCCATTTGCAGGATGCACTGCCGGGTTGAGTTTGCGGCTGACACAGGTTAGCGACAGGGGCGGGGGCAGAAGAAGTTGCGTGCTGGCAGGCGCTGAGCAGCGTCACTAACGCGAGCAAACCTGCGATGCGGGTTAAGAAGTTCATTAATTTGCCTGGCTGTTCAGGGAGTTGCAGCCAGTTTACCTGGCGGGCAGGGGAATGCTATGGCATTTCTCTGACTCTTAACTTGCGCAATAAATTGCGCCCCTATGGCTGGACGTTCATGACGGTAGCTACGCTGAAAGAAAATATTGATGCCATCACGGACAACAGCAGCGATCATGCTAAATGCCCCGTGAAGGTCAGCCCGAAGAGCAAAGCGTCCGCCGCAGGGATGCGGCGGCCGATCTGCATGGATGCGTGATTCCTTTGCGATCGGGCTGACCTTTATGGGGCTATGCACGAGATTCACAGCAACCCCAGCAAAAAGTGCGCATAAATGCGCACCCTACTAACGGCGCTATTTATCGCACCCCCAGGTTTATTCCCCCGGTAATTCCAGCTTGCTGTAGCCCAACCCGTTCATCTTACGCACCTTGATTTGCACCGGAATGCGCTCTTTCATGGCCTCAACGTGGCTGATCACTCCGATAGTCTTACCGCTGGCGTTGAGCGCGTCCAGGGCATCCAGTGCGGTATCGAGGGTTTCGGCATCAAGGGTGCCGAAGCCTTCATCGAGGAACAGGGATTCGATGCGCGTCTTATGGCTGACAAGATCGGACAAGGCCAGCGCCAGTGCCAGACTCACCAGGAAGCTTTCGCCACCTGACAACGTGCGCGTGTCGCGGGTGGCATCGGCTTGCCAGGTATCGACGACTTCCAGCTCCAGCTCTTCACTGGCGCGCCGTTGCAGCAGGTAACGGCCGTGTAAACGGTCCAGTTGGCGGTTCGCCAACCACACCAGATGATCCAGCGTTAATCCCTGGGCGAAGCGGCGGAATTTGTCGCCCTTGGCTGAACCGATTAAATCATTCAGCCGCCCAAGCTGCGCCAGTGACACCTCATCATCTGCAATTTGTGTCAGCAAGGATTGCTGCTGCTGACGCTGTTGTGCATCGCTGTGAAGCTGCTGCTGCGCCTCACCCTGCTGGCGGGCATTCTCGCGCAGTGTCTGGCGCAGAGAGGCTAACTGTTCAACCAGCCCGGCGGCAACGTCATCACTCAAGGTGGCAGGACGTTGCTGCTGATGGGCGGCAACACGCTGTGCCAGCTGCTGGCGCAATGTCTGCTGCTGTTGGCGCTGTTGCTCCAGCGTTTGCAGACGTTGACGTAACTGCAGGAACGCCTGTTCATCCAGCAGCGCAGCACGTAGGGCTGGTTCGTCACTAAAATCACTCTGCTGCAACGCGGTGAGGAACGCGGTTTCCGCCGTCTGCACCCGCGTCAGCTTGCTCTGCTGTTGGCTGTCTATCTGCTCGCACTGTCCGTTGAGACTGTGTAAATGGCTTTGCGCCTGCTGCCACTGTTGCAGGTGCTGCGCCAGATTCTGTTCGCTTTGCTGTAGCGCGGCATGTTGCTGCTGACGGGCATCTGCAACCAAACGATCGCCAAACAGCCGATGGCGCTGTTGCTGCTGCTCGCTTTGCTGTTGTTGCAGGGTATGAAGAGTCTGCTGCAATGCATCCAGCTGTTGTTGCTCACGCAACGAATTTTGTTGCAGGTTACCCTGCTCGCTCTCCGCTTTGGCTAATTGCGGTTGCAACTCGCTGAGTAATCTTTCGCTCTGCTGCCAGGCTTGCCAGCGCTGTTGTAGCGCTTCCAGCCATGAAGTCCGCACATCACGCGCGGGTAGTGCAAGCTGATGTGCGGCCAGCTGATTTTCCAGCTGCTGTGCCAATTGCTGTGAGGCGCTGCGTTCTCGCCCCTCACGCTGATTGAGCTCTTCAAGTGTTTGCTGCGCGCTTTGCAACCGTTGTTGTGCCAGCTGCTGGGCATTCTGCTGATGTTGCAGCTGCTGTTGCTGAAGCAGATGAGCCTCTTTTGCCTGTTGCAGTGCCAGCGCCGCCTGTTCCCGTAGCTGGAGTTGCTGCTGCTGTGAGTTCTCCTGTGTGTCTTGCTGCTGCTGCCAGGCGGTGAAATCATCCTGCTGCTCCAGCGTGAAGGTAAGTGCCAGCTCACTGCTCAAACGCTGCCACTGTTGGTTGGCGGTGGCAATTTGCTGGTCGAACTCATCGATCTCCTGCTGCAAAACCTGCTGCTGCTGTAATGACAGTTTCTGCTGCTCGCCTTGGGCGGTGCCGTCCTCTTTGAGTTTGGCGACCAATGCTTCCTGTGCTGCCAGTCGCTGCTGGTTTTCACCGGGCTGCAGTTGCTGATATTGCGCGATGGCCGGATGCTGACAGGAGCCACACAACGGGCAGGGCTGGTCGGGTTGCAGTTTGGCGCGTTCGTCGGCTAACTGCGCGATAGTGCGCTCAAGTTCGCAAATCTTGCGGATATCGAGCAGCGTTTGATTTTCACGCTTGTAGTCGTCACGCAGCGCCTGTAAAGCCGATTCCTGCTGCTGATGCTGCTGTTGCAACTGCGTCAGTTTCTGTTGTCGCTGTTGACGCTGCGGTTGCAGGGATTGCCAGCGTGCCGCCAGCAGGCTGAGTTGCTGGCGGGCAGGGCGCTGCTGTTGATGCAGAGCCAGGGCTTCACGCAGTTGGCTACTCGCGGCCTCGGCTTCCAGTGAAGTGAGTGCCTGCTCCGCTTGTTGGCGTTGCTGGCTGGCTTGTGCTTCAGCCTGCTGCAAGGGTTGCAGCGCCTGCGCATGTTCGGTAATCACCTGTTGTTGCTGCGTGACCTGCGTGTGCTGCTGTTTCTGCTGGGCAGTAAGCTGTGCCAGCGACTGCTCACGCTCTTCAAGGCGTGCGATATCCGCCTGCCAACGCGTCAGTTCCGCTCCCCAGCTGGCCACCGCCGCTTCGCGTTCTCGAAAATCCTGCTGCTGCGCGAATTGCTGTTGTAAGCGTTCACTCGCTTGTTGATGCTGGCTCACCGCGGCCTGACTCTGTTGTACCACCTGCTGTTGCTGGGTGTGCAGGCGTTGTTGATCGGCAATTTGCCGCGCACCGCTGGCAAGCTGTTGATCAAGCGGGATAACCTGTTCGGTCAGCAAGGTTTCCAACTGCTGCTGGTCGGAAACGGCCTGCTCACGTGCCTGCTGCGCCGCCTGATACTGTGTTTCACCCTGCTGCAGCGCCGCCTGAGCCTGTTGCTGTTGGGCATGTAACTGCTGAGCCTGCTGCGTCAACGCCTGTTGATCACGTTGCAGTTGCTCGCGCTGCTGAAGCTTATCGCGCAGTTTTTCTGCCGGCTCGGCGCGTGACAAGCGTTGGCGATCCCCTTCGGCCTGCTGCCATACGTGCTCAGCGCTCTGTCCTGCCTGCTCGGCTTGCTGCTGCTCTTGCGTCAGTTGCTGAGATTGCGTTAACCACTGCTGCTGCTGTTGCGCTTGCTCCAGCCGTTCGCTGAGGGTTTTCTCCTCGGTGGCTAACGTGTGTAGCTGTTGGGTAAGTTCATCGCGACGGGTTTCATCCAGCAGCAGCATACCGCCCGCGCGGGCGCGCAGCGTATCTAACTCGCTGCGGGCGCTGCGCCAACGCTCGTAAATCTGCATCGAGATTTGCCCGTAAATCTCGGTGCCGGTGAGTTCTTCCAGTAGCTCGGCGCGTTCTCCCGGTTTGGCATTCAGGAAGGCGGCAAACTGCCCTTGCGACAGCATCATCGAACGGGTAAAGCGCGCGAAATCCAGCCCGGAGAGGGTTTCAATCGCTTTGAGTTTGTCACCGACTTTATCGGCAACAATTTGGTTATCAGCCACGCGGGCCAGTTCGACACGCGGCGCCTGCAATTTGCCATCGGCCAGGCCACGTGCGCGGTTTTGGCTCCAGAACGCGCGCCAGGCTTCACCTTTGATTTCAAACTCCACTTCAGCCAGGCACTCTGCGGTATCACGGGTGATCAATTCATTTTGCGTCTGCGATAGCACGCCGAGGCGTGGCGTCTGGTGATACAACGCCAGACAAATCGCATCCAGCAGCGTGGTTTTTCCTGCGCCGGTGGCGCCGGTAATGGCAAACAAACCGTTACTGGCAAAGGGCTCGCGGCGGAAATCAATAAACCACTCACCGCGCAGCGCATTGAGATTCTTAAAGCGTAACGTCAGAATTTTCATGCGGACGGGTTCTCCAGCGCGGCGAGGGTGGTGCGAAACAGTTGGGTGAGTTGATCGGCTTGTTCGGCATCCAGCTGATCTTCCTGCGCCAGACGGCGGGCAAACACCTCTTCTACTTTCAGCTCGCTCAGGGTTTCGTTGTCCATGCGTGCCAGGCTGCGCTGGCGCTGCTCACGGCTACGTCGTACCAGCAGCACTTCCACGGGCAGCGCTTCGGTGAGCTGTTCGACGCGACGCTGCAGGTCGCTAAGGTACTCTTGCGTGGTGATTTCAATATCCAGCCAGACCGGTTTTTCGCCATCGCCCTCATTGAATTGCGTCAGCTGTTGCTCAATTTCCGCCATCGATCCTTTGAGCATCTGCATCGGCTGGAACAGCGGAATGGTGAGCGGGGTAACGGCGTCTAACTGGCGGCTGAAATCCAGCAGGAACACACTCTTATCGCGGCCCAGTTCATCAAAACTGAGTGGGATCGGTGAACCGCTGTAGCGGATATGCTCGCTATCGGCGATACGTTGCGCCCGATGGATATGGCCAAGCGCGATGTAATCCGCAGGGGGAAAAGCCTGCGCCGGGAAGGCATCCAGCGTGCCGATATAGATATCGCGTACCGAGTCGCTTTTGGTGACCCCCACCGTGGTGAGGTGCCCGGTGGCGATGATCGGCAGTGGCTGATCGCCACGCTGCGTGAGGGCTGCCGCGTAACACTGCTGGTAGTGCTGCTCTATCGCCTCCAGCAATGAGATTTGCTTTTCACGGCCTGATTGCCCGGCCTGACTACGCAGAATATCCCGTGGACGAAGATAAGGGATGGCGCACAGTAGCGCGCCCGGCGTGCCATCACGCTGATGCAGCGTCAGCACCTGCTGCTCGCCTTGTGGCGTGGCGCTGGTGATCACGCGGGTATTCAGGCAGGCAAGGAGTTCACGCGATTCATTGAGGGTGGCAACGGAATCATGGTTTCCTGCCAACACCACCAACTGACACCCAGTGGGCTGCAATGCCACCACAAAGCGGTTAAACATTTCACGCGCATAACTGGGTGGCGAACCGGTATCAAACAGGTCTCCGGCGACGATGAGTGCATCGACTTGATGCTGCTGGATCTGGTCCAGTAGCCACTCAAGGAAGGCCTGATGCTCTGCCGCGCGGCTTTTACTGTAAAAGAACTGACCGAGATGCCAATCCGCCGTGTGTATGATGCGCATGAAAACTCCGTGCTTAGTTAAGCGAGCGAGAAGTATAACCTCTTCAGATCGCAAAGAAAAAAAAGCGCTAATCGTTGTCACATTTCTGTTTTTTAACTATTTATCATAGGTCGGGTTTTTCATAAAAGTGTCATAAAACTGACGCATAATGACGCCGCAAATCCCCGTGACAAGCCGTCACAACAGCAGGAGTTATAATGGCTAAGCGCATTTTGGTTGTGGAAGACGAAGCTCCCATCCGTGAAATGTTATGTTTCGTGCTGGAACAGAATGATTACCAGCCTATTGAGGCCGAAGACTACGACAGCGCGATTGGTAAGCTGATCGAGCCGTGGCCTGATTTGATTCTGCTGGACTGGATGTTGCCGGGTGGCAGCGGTATTCAGTTTATTAAACATTTGAAACGTGAAGCGATGACGCGCGATATCCCGGTGATGATGCTGACGGCGCGTGGTGAAGAAGAGGATCGCGTACGCGGTCTGGAAGTGGGCGCGGATGACTACATCACCAAGCCTTTCTCACCGAAAGAGCTGATGGCGCGTATCAAGGCGGTGATGCGTCGTATCTCGCCGATGGCAGTGGAAGAGGTGATTGAGATGCAGGGCTTGAGCCTGGATCCCTCCTCACACCGTGTGATGGCCGAGAGCACCCCGCTGGAAATGGGCCCAACGGAATATAAATTACTGCACTTCTTTATGACGCATCCAGAGCGTGTATACAGCCGTGAGCAGCTGTTAAACCACGTTTGGGGCACCAACGTGTACGTCGAAGATCGTACGGTTGATGTGCATATCCGTCGTTTACGTAAAGCTTTGGAAGTTTCTGGTCACGATCGCATGGTTCAAACCGTACGCGGAACAGGGTATCGTTTCTCTGCCCGCTACTAAACGGAGTCTTTTACCGTGCTGGAACGACTCTCCTGGAAGAGATTAATGACCGAGCTGGCGCTGGTCTGCTTGCCTGCGCTGGTGCTGGGTCTGTTGTTCGGTTATCTGCCCTGGCTGCTGCTGATTGCCGTATCCAGCGTGCTGTTTTGGCACTTCAGAAACCTGATGCGTCTGTCGCACTGGTTGTGGGTTGATCGCTCCATGACGCCGCCTTCCGGGCGCGGCAGTTGGGAGCCGCTGTTTTACGGTCTGTACCAGATGCAACTGCGTAACCGACGTCGCCGTCGTGAACTCGGTAATCTGATTAAGCGTTTTCGCAGCGGTGCGGAATCGCTCCCCGATGCGGTGGTGTTGACCACCGAAGAGGGCACGATTTTCTGGTGTAACGGACTGGCTCAACAGCATTTGGGCTTGCGCTGGCCGGAGGATAACGGTCAGAACATCCTCAATTTGCTGCGCTATCCTGAGTTTTCTCGCTATATCCGTCAGCGCGATTTTAATAAGCCACTGACGCTGGTGCTTAACAACCAGCATCATATGGAATTCCGCGTGATGCCCTACAGTGAAGGGCAGTGGCTGATGGTGGCGCGTGATGTGACCCAGATGCACCAGTTGGAAGGCGCGCGGCGTAACTTCTTCGCTAACGTCAGCCACGAACTGCGCACCCCGTTAACGGTGTTGCAGGGGTATCTGGAGATGATGGACGATGCGACGATGAACGAGCGCACGCGTGGCAAAGCATTGCACACCATGCAGGAACAGACGCGTCGTATGGATAGCCTGGTGAAACAATTACTGACGCTGTCGCGTATCGAAGCGGCACCGGCCATCGATTTGAAAGAAACCGTGGATGTGCCAGGTATGCTGCTGTTGTTGCAGCGTGAGGCAGAAACCCTGAGCCAGGGCCGTCACAGTATCCATTTCCACACCGATCCGCATCTCAAAGTGTTTGGTAATGATGAGCAACTGCGGAGTGCCATTTCCAATTTGGTCTACAACGCGGTGAATCACACGCCAGATGGCACGCGTCTCGACATCAGCTGGCTGCGCACGAAAGAGGGCGCGCAGTTTAAGGTCTGTGATAACGGGCCGGGGATCAGTGAAGAGCATTTGCCACGCCTGACAGAGCGCTTCTATCGGGTGGATAAAGCCCGCTCACGCGCCACAGGTGGTAGTGGGCTGGGGCTGGCGATCGTGAAACATGCGTTAAGCCATCACAATGCGCGGCTGGAGATCACCAGTATCCCGCATCAGGAAACCTGTTTTAGTTTTCTTCTGCCGCCACGGTTGATTGTGGCAAAGGGAATCCGCGAGAATGTGGCGCAGTAAACGCCACCGGATAACCTGATGAAATCGCTGTTGCTGTTCACTTTGCTGTTGTGCTCTGCGCTGGCGCAGGGCCAACAAACCATGCTCACCGGCAATTTGAGCAGCGTGGGTTCTGATACCCTCGGCTATCTGATGACGCTGTGGGGCGAGGATTTTAGCCGTCAGTCACCTGGCGTTAACGTTCAGGTACAGGCGGCGGGCTCCTCCACCGCGCCCACCGCGCTGGCGGCCGGTGCCGCCCAGTTGGGGGCGATGAGCCGCCCGATGCAGATTGATGAGCGCCAACTGTTCACCACGCGCTATGGTTATCCTCCATTGGCTGTTCCTGTTGCCATGGATGCGCTGGTGGTGGTGGTGAATCAGGACAACCCGCTGCCCGATATTGATCAACCGCAACTCGATGCACTCTTCTCCGTCACCCGCTTATGTGGCGCGCACAGTGTACCGCAGCGCTGGGGCGATCTCGGATTGAATCAGGATGGCTGGGCAAAACGCAGCATTCAGCGCTTTGGTCGTAACTCAGCCTCGGGCACCTGGGGATTCTTTAAACAACAGGCACTGTGTAAAGGCGATTTTCGCGCTGACGTCGCGGAATTTCCGGGTTCGGCTGCCGTGGTACAAGCGGTGGCGAGTACCCCCAACAGCATTGGCTATGCCAGCTTCGGTTTCCATCTGAGCGGCGTAAAAATGGTGCCGATCAAGACGGCCAGCGGCGCGAGCGTGATGCCCGATGCCGAATCTATTCGTAGCGGCCACTATCCGTGGTCTCGTCCTCTCTACATTTATGTGAATAAAGCGCCAGGCAAACCCTTGCCACCCTTGGTCAGTGCTTTCCTGCATCAGGTGTTATCGCCAGCAGGGCAACGACGCGTCACTGAAGCGGGCTACCTGCCGCTTTCAGAAAGCCAAATGGCGCAGGCACGCGCCGCCATCGAAGGAAATTGAAGCAGTAGTCGCCGATCATGAATTATATTCACGTCAGCTGAATTTTCTTCCATTGCCCTTCGGGGCATAGCGTGTCACTCTCATGGACATGTAGCCGTCCAGATGGCTAAAAATAACCACGCGAAATTATACCCTGACGCAATTATGCGTTTAGCCAGGAGTGCATATGTCACATCATCATCCGTTCCGTGCCGATACCGTCGGCAGTTTTCTCCGTCCCGCGGCCATCAAGCAGGCGCGCGTGCAGTTTGCCAACGGTGAGATCTCCGCGGAGCAGCTGCGTCAGGTGGAAGACACTGAGATCCGTCATGTGGTTGAACAGCAACGTGCCAACGGTTTGCAGGTGGTGACAGACGGTGAATTCCGTCGCGCGTGGTGGCACTTCGACTTCTTTGGCGATCTGCAGGGCGTTGAGCTGTTTGAAGCCGAGCAGGGCATTCAATTTAATGGCGTGCAGACCAAAGCGCACGGCGTCAAAGTCACTGGCAAAGTGGGTTTCAATCCCAACCACCCGATGCTGGAACACTTCCGTTTTCTGAAGAGCATTGCCGGTGATGCGGTAGCGAAAATGACCATTCCAAGCCCAAGCGTGCTGCACTTTCGCGGTGGGCGTAAGGTGATTGATGCCACCGTCTATCCTGATTTAAAAGAGTACTTCGCTGATTTGGCACAGACCTATAAAGATGCGATCAGTGCGTTTTACGCCGAAGGCTGTCGCTTCCTGCAACTGGATGACACCGTGTGGGCCTATCTCTGCTCGACGGATCAGCAGCAGCAGATCCGTGAACGCGGTGAAGATCCGCAAGAGTTGGCACGTATCTACGCCGGGGTGCTGAATAAAGCGCTGGAAGATAAACCTGCCGATTTGACCATTGGCTTGCATGTCTGTCGCGGTAACTTCCGCTCAACCTGGATTTCCGAAGGCGGCTACGAGCCAGTGGCCGAGATTCTGTTTGGTCAGGTCAATATCGATGCGTACTTCCTCGAATATGACAACGAGCGCTCAGGCGGTTTTGAGCCGTTGCGCTTTATTAAGCCGGGTCATCAGCAAGTGGTACTGGGTTTAATCACCACCAAAAACGGTGAGCTGGAAGATCCTGCTCAGGTGAAAGCCCGTCTGCAAGAAGCATCGCAGTTCGTGAGCCTTGACCAGATCTGCCTGAGCCCACAGTGTGGCTTTGCGTCGACCGAAGAGGGCAACAGCCTGAGCGAAGCGCAGCAGTGGCAGAAGATTCGTCTGGTGGTCGATATCGCTAAACAAGTGTGGTGATGCTGTAAACTTGTGCAAACAGGCGCGTAAATCGCGCCTTTTGTGCATCCATAAGACAATTTTTGCAAGGAGATCTCCCGCGATGCGGAAACTTTAAGCAAATCATCTGAGGTGTTTTACGCCTATTCCCCGCTGATTAACTGCTTTGTGTCACTTTGTTGCTATATCCTTCTGGTTTTCCGATCCCGTATTGCCTTTCTTCGCTATAAACGTTTTAATTTGCGCCGTTGTCGATTTATCCCTCTGTGAACAGAAGAAAAGTAGTTTAAATCACCTGCGCTTTAACGATTAGGCCCGCATAACACACTGATTCCATCAGTTAAGCCCTTGTTTACGCGTATCCAGAGGACAACACGAACTCAACTTCCACCGCAACATCAGCTACAGGCAGTACAGAAGTTTATGACACATCGTTTAACCTCCAAGGATATCCTGGCGCTGGGCTTCATGACGTTTGCCCTGTTCGTTGGCGCAGGAAACATTATCTTTCCACCGATGGTGGGGATTCAGTCTGGCGAACACGTCTGGGTTGCCGCTTTTGGCTTTCTGATCACGGCTGTTGGCTTGCCGGTGATGACCGTTATCGCCCTGGCACGTGTTGGCGGCGGCATTGATGCCCTGAGCTCACCGATTGGCAAGGCGGCAGGTCTGCTGTTAGCCACCGTTTGCTATCTGGCCGTGGGCCCGCTGTTCGCCACACCGCGTACTGCGACCGTCTCCTTCGAAGTCGGGATTGCGCCATTGACTGGTGATGGCGCGCTGCCGTTGTTCATTTACAGCCTGATTTACTTTGCGCTGGTGATTGGTATCTCCCTGTACCCAGGCAAATTGCTCGACACCGTCGGTCATTTCCTCGCACCACTGAAAATCGTTGCGCTCACTATTCTGGGCGTGGCTGCACTGCTGTGGCCTGCGGGCGGTATTACACCTGCGACAGCTGATTACCAGCGTGCTGCGTTCTCTAGCGGTTTCGTCAATGGTTACCTGACCATGGATACACTGGGCGCCTTGGTGTTCGGTATCGTTATTGTCAATGCCGCGCGTTCTCGCGGTGTGGAAGATGCCAAATTGCTGACGCGTTACACCATGCTGGCGGGCGTGATCGCCGGTGTCGGCCTGACGCTGGTTTACCTCAGCCTGTTTAAACTGGGTTCCGGTAGTGCGGGCCTGGTCGATCAGAATGCGAACGGTGCGGCGATTCTGCACGCCTATGTGCAACAGACCTTCGGCGGTATGGGGAGTTTCTTCCTGGCGGCGCTGATTTTCGTGGCCTGTATGGTGACGGCAGTTGGCCTGACCTGCGCCTGTGCCGAATTCTTTGCGCAATACCTGCCATTGTCGTATAAGACGCTGGTGTTTATTTTGGGTCTGTTCTCCATGGTGGTGTCGAACCTCGGCCTGAGCCATTTGATTCAGATCTCCATTCCGGTGCTGACGGCCATTTATCCGCCGTGCATCGTGCTGGTGGTGTTGAGCTTTACGCTGAAGTGGTGGAACAAAAGCACCCGTATCATTGCGCCAACCATGCTGGTGAGCCTGCTGTTTGGTATTGTGGATGCGATTAAAACTACTAACTTTAAAGATGCACTGCCGCTGTTTAGTCAGCATCTGCCGCTGGCGGATCAGGGACTTTCCTGGTTGCCGCCATCGCTGGTGATGCTGGTGATTGCTGCGGTGGTGGATCGCGCAAAAGGACGCGAACAGGTCGCTGTTCATCAGTAAGCAACATTGCTGTTAATTTCAACCACGGGCTTGCCCGTGGTTTTTCATTTTCAAGGTACAGGTGGTTATGCAAGAAACCAACAAGCTCAAACGCGGACTGAGCACGCGCCACATCCGGTTTATGGCACTGGGATCGGCGATTGGCACCGGGCTGTTTTACGGCTCGGCGGATGCGATCAAGATGGCAGGACCCAGCGTGCTGCTGGCCTACATTATCGGCGGTGCCGTGGCGTATATCATCATGCGTGCGCTGGGTGAGATGTCGGTGAATAACCCGCAGGCCAGCTCCTTTTCGCGTTATGCGCAGGATTATCTCGGCCCATTGGCGGGATACATCACCGGCTGGACCTACTGTTTTGAAATCCTGATTGTGGCGATTGCCGACGTCACGGCGTTCGGCATCTACATGGGCGTGTGGTTCCCGGAAGTGCCGCACTGGATCTGGGTACTCAGCGTGGTGTTGATCATCGGCGGTATTAATCTGATGAGCGTGAAGGTGTTTGGCGAAGTGGAGTTTTGGTTCTCTTTCTTCAAAGTCGCCACCATCATCATCATGATTCTCGCCGGTTTCGGCATTATTTTCTGGGGCATCGGCAACGGCGGTCAGCCAACCGGTATTCACAATCTGTGGACCAATGGCGGTTTCTTCGCGCACGGTATCATCGGTATGCTGCTGTCACTGCAGATGGTGATGTTCGCTTACGGTGGGATTGAGATTATCGGGATCACCGCCGGTGAAGCGGAAGATCCGGCGAAGTCGATTCCTCGTGCCATCAACTCTGTACCGCTGCGTATTCTGGTGTTCTACGTGGGTACGTTGTTCGTCATTATGTCGATCTATCCCTGGAACCAGGTCGGTACGCAGGGCAGCCCGTTTGTGCTGACCTTCCAGCATCTCGGCATTGCGGCGGCGGCATCCATTCTTAACTTTGTGGTGATCACCGCGTCCCTGTCGGCGATTAACAGCGATGTGTTTGGTGTCGGACGTATGCTGCACGGTATGGCGCAGCAGGGCCATGCGCCAAAAGTCTTCACTAATACCAGCGAGCGCGGTGCGCCGTGGGTGACAGTGGTAGTGATGATGGTGGCGTTGCTGATGGCGGTTTATCTCAACTATCTGATGCCAGAAAAAGTGTTCCTGGTGATCGCTTCGCTGGCGACCTTTGCCACGGTGTGGGTGTGGATCATGATTCTGCTGTCGCAGATTGCGTTCCGCCGCAAAATTGGTGCGCAGGAGGCCGGTAAGCTGCAGTTTGCCCTGCCAGGCGGCAGCGCAACGGCGTGGATCGGCGTGGCGTTTCTGGTGTTTATCATCGCGCTGATTGGCTATTTCCCGGATACGCGCGTGTCATTGTATGCGGGCTTTGGCTGGATTGTGCTGCTGTTGCTGGCGTGGCCACTGGTGAAGAAGCGCCGGGGTTGAAATTGACGGGTGTGTATCACGACGCACCTGTCTGAAGGTCGCCATAAGTGGCGTAATACTCTTTAGTTAAGAACTCAGGCTGCTTATTGATAAGTGTCCTTTCTTTTCTGTGCGGGCTCTGCCGCCACTACTGCCCCCTCTGGGCCGTCCTCGCGCCGCTAAAGCGGTGCCTTCGACTTCCACGTCGTGCCGGACGGACCGTTC